>CAYHAX010000271.1:0-11580 GCA_964354695.1 uncultured Dehalococcoidia bacterium | reverse complement strand
ATCTCGAATACGGTTCTGGTGTAGTAATCCAATCCCCTCACCAAACGGTGAGCGAGAGTGAATGGCAACTCCAGCAAATTGAGGTATCCAGTTAATTGGTCGAAGTGGTCGGCACATTCTTGGCAGAGAAAGTCTATGCTGTGCGGTGCTTGTTCTGTAAGCGGGGTGCAGGAAGGCTTTTTGCAATCCAGGAGGCGCAGCGGATTAATAGCCAGTCGGCGCTTGCAGTCGTTGCAGAGCGACTCTTTGCGCTCCGAATAGTAAGCTTCGAGGCTGTCGAGGTACTTCGGGCGGCAGTTGCTGCAACCGATGCTGTTCAGACTTAGTGTGAGCCCTTTCAACCCCAGGTTGGCATAGAGCTGCCAAGCTATGTCGATTACCTCGGCATCGAGAGCAGGGTCGCTGTCTCCTATGGCTTCGACCCCGAACTGATGGTGCTCGCGGTATCTGCCTGCCTGGGGGCGCTCATATCTGAAGATAGAAGCAAAATAGCAGAGCCTGGCTGGCTGTGGGAGGTTGCTCATGCCATGCTCTATGTAGGCGCGGCAGACGGGGGCAGTGCCCTCAGGGCGTAAAGTGAACCTGTCTCCACCTTTTTCCTCAAGATAGTACATCTCCTTCTCAACGATGTCTGTCTCCTCGCCAATGCTGCGCACGAAGAGGCGGGAGTCCTCGAAGGTGGGGGTATCCATTCGCTGGTATCCGAAGAGCTCGGATATGAAGGTTGCTCTCTGCTTTATGTAGCTCCAGTAGACTTGTTCTTCAGGAAGTATGTCTGAGGTACCTCTTGGTGCCTGATACAAGAAAAGCCCTCCTGTACTAAGACAATGTGTTTCTGCTGCTTAGCAGCATACAGCACCAAAGGGTGGTTTGTAAAGAAGTTTGCATTCGAAACACCCTTGCAATATACTTTATTGAGGGGATGTGGGAAGGCGGGCTCATGGACATAAAGCCTCTTATCGACAAGATAAAAGAGTATCTCCCTGAAGACAAGCTATCTCTGGTGGAGGATGCTTTCCTCTTTGCGCTCAAGGCACATGGCAACCAGCTACGCCTCTCCGGAGACCCGTTCATAACCCATCCTGTAGAGACAGCTACTATCGTAGCTGACCTTCATCTAGATGAGACCTCTCTTGCTGCTGCGCTGCTACATGATGTTCCTGAGGACTGTGGTGTTCCCTTCTCTGAGATTGAAAGCCGATTTGGTCCCGAGGTAACCAGACTTGTGGAAGGGGTGACCAGACTGGATAAGATATCGGCTCAGGTGCAGGGAATAGGTCTAAAGAAGATGGGTGAAAGCGAGGCTCAGGTGGAGAGCCTGCGCAAGATGTTTGTGGCAATGGCTGAGGATGTCCGGGTGGTGCTCATCAAGCTGGCTGACAGGTTGCATAACATGCGCACCTTGAAAGCGCTGTCTCCGGAGAAGCAGCAGCGGATAGCCAGAGAGACGATGGAGATTTATGCTCCCCTTGCCCATCGCCTGGGCATCTACCAGCTAAGGTGGGAGCTGGAGGACCTGGCATTCCGCTATCTGCAGCCTGAGGAGTATCGCCGGGTAGCTCGATTAATTTCCTCTCGCAGAACGACGAGGGAACATTATATAGAAAAGGTGAGCCAGATATTGCGAGATGAACTTGCCAAGGCAAACATCAAGTCAGAGATTACTGGCAGACCTAAGAGTCTTTATAGCGTTTATCAGAAGATTGAGAAGTATGCTTCCCAGGGTAAGGAGTTCAGCGATATACACGATTTGCTCGCTCTGCGTGTGTTGGTGGACACCGTGCAGGACTGCTACAGCGCTCTCGGTGTGGTTCATACCCTTTGGCATCCTCTCTCTGACCAGTTTGATGATTTCATCGCTAACCCCAAGGAGAACATGTATCAGGCGCTGCACAGCGCAGTAATGTGTCTGGGAGCCAGACCTCTGGAAATCCAGATACGAACTCATCGTATGCACCGCCTCGCCGAATACGGTGTAGCCGCTCACTGGAAGTATAAGGAGGGGGCAAAGAAGGACATTGCCTTTGAGGAGAAGATAACCTGGCTCAGGCAGCTTATGGAGTGGCAGCGTGAATTGAGCGGGATGGCGTTTATCGAATCCATTAAAACCGATATCTTCCAGGACCAGGTTTTCGTATATACGCCCAAGGGGGAGATAAAAGAGTTGCCCAAGGGTGCAACCCCCCTGGATTTCGCCTACCGCATTCATACCGACCTGGGGCATCGCTGCATCGGCGCCAAAGTGAACGGCAGGCTGGTTCCTCTGGATTATGAGTTGCGCAATGGGGATACCATTGAGATTATGACGACCAAGGCTGAGCGGGGACCAAGCCTCGACTGGCTTAATTCCAATCTGGGCTATGTTAGAACCCATCAGGCAAGAGAGAGGATCAAACAGTGGTTCCGCCGCAGGGAGAAGGCTGAGAACATCGAGAGAGGCAGGGGGATTCTGGAGAAAGAACTCAGACGTCTCGGGGTGAGCTTCGCAGATAGAGAGAGGATTTCGAAGCTTTTCAAGTTCGATGTGGTGGATGATTTCCTGGCTGCTATAGGCTGCGGCGATATCAGTCCCAACCAGATTTCTCTAAAGCTCACTGCGCCGGGGGAGCGTCCTCCGCAGGCTGTGCCCGCTGTGGCTCCTCCTAAGCCCAAAGCGACTTCATCGTCGGTAAGGGTGCTCGGCGTCGGCGACTTGCTGACACATATTGCGTCCTGTTGCCAGCCAGTGCCTGGCGATGAAATCATCGGCTTCATTACACGGGGCAGAGGTGTGAGTATTCATCGCAAGGACTGTACTAATATCCTTAACGAGGACGAGAAGGAGAGATTGGTCAGGGTGGAGTGGGGAGAGGCAGGGGTTTCCTTCCCTGTCAGCATCAGGATTGAGGGCTATGACCGGGTTGGCTTGCTGCGCGATGTCAGCGCTGTCGTTTCCGAGGAGAAGGTAAATATAACCTCGGTTTCCCTGTCGGATAAAGAGCATAGCGATGGAACCATCTCCATCTCCGTGAGCATGGATATAAGAGATGTCGGGCAACTGGGGCGACTTTTCGCCAAAATAGAGGGCGTATCCGGCGTAATAAACGTGATTCGCACCTCTGATAGCAAACGCGAAGGATAAGTGGAACAGGACTGGCTAAAAGAGCAACTGAAGGCTTTACCCACTAAGCCCGGGGTCTATCTTTTCAAAGATGAATCGGGGAAGGTGGTTTATGTGGGCAAAGCCGCCAGCCTGCGCCACCGCGTGCGCTCCTACTTTGGCGCTCCTCATACCCTCGAATCTAAGGTCCTCAAATTGATGAGCAGGGTGCGCAACCTCGACTTCATTATCACCGATTCCGAGCAGGAAGCCATCATACTGGAATGCAACTTTATCAAGAAGCATAGACCTCGCTTCAATGTCAGGCTGAAGGACGACAAGAGCTATCCCTATATCAAGGTCTCTCTCAAAGAGGATTACCCCCGTGTATTTCTCACCAGGCGCTTTATGGACGACGGCGGACGCTATTTCGGGCCCTACGCCAGCGCTGGCTCTGTGCGCAGAACCCTCGATCTGTTGAAGAAGCTGTTCTGCTACTGTTCCCCCAGGTGGGTCATCAGTGGGAAAAAGCCGCGTGCCTGCTTCGATTATTCCATTCGTAGGTGTGCAGGTGCCTGCAGCGGGGAGATAAGCAGGGATGACTATCGCGAAATCATAGAGAGGGTCATCCTTTTTCTCGAGGGGAAACAGGAGGTCGTTGCTCGGAACTTGAGGCGCAAGATGGAGCAAGCCTCGGAGGCTCTGGAGTTCGAAAAGGCGGCTCGGCTGCGCGACCAGCTTCAGGCGGTGGAGATTGTAACCGAGGGGCAGAAGGTTATCTCCGCAGGTGGTGGTGACGAGGACGTAATAGCCTTCGCCAGAGAGAGGGATGAAGCCTGCGTGCAGGTATTCTTCATCCGCAGCGGCAAGCTGGTGGGACGAGAGAACTTCGTGCTGGAAGGAGCACTGGATGAGACGCCGGGGCGAATTATGGCTAGCTTCCTCCAGTTGTTCTATGGCTCTGCGCCTTATATCCCTCCCACGATATTGCTGCAGACAGAGCCGCAGGATATGCCTGTTATTCGCTCGTGGCTGGAGAACTTGCGCGGTGGCAGGGTTGACCTCAGGGTGCCACAACGGGGACAGAAAAAGAAGCTGGTGGACATGGTGGCTGAGAACGCTGAGCATGCGTTGGCACAGCTCAAGGCGAAGTGGCTCGCTGACAGCGGTAAGACCGCCGGGGCGCTGAAGGAGCTTCAGGAAAAGTTGCACTTGCCCAGGTTGCCCAACAGAGTAGAGTGTTACGATATATCCAACATACGGGGCACCTCCGCTGTGGGCAGCATGGTCGTTTTTGAGAACGGACGCCCCAAGCCATCGGCGTACCGTCGCTTCAAGATAAGGACGGTGGAGGGCATTGACGACTACGCCATGATGCAGGAGGTGCTCAGGCGCCGCTTCAAGCGGGTTAAAGCTGCCGATTCTTCCTCGTGGGCGGCGATACCTGACCTGGTGCTTATCGATGGAGGCAAGGGGCATCTGACCAGTGCTCAGGAGGTGATGTTAGAGCTTGGGATTGATGATATTCCTCTGGCTTCCATAGCTAAAGAGAACGAGGACGTTTTCTTGCCCGGAGCAGCCGAACCGCTTCGTTTGCCCCGCGATTCTCAGGCGCTCTATCTGTTGCAGCGCATCCGCAACGAGGCGCATCGCTTCGCCCTGTCATATCACGTGTATGTACGCAAGAAGGCTGCTCTGAAATCAGATTGGTTTGTCCCAGGCATCGGACCCCAGCGCAAACGCGCCCTGTTTAAGAAGTTCGGCTCGCTCCGAGCCATCAAAGAAGCCTCAATCGAAGACCTCGTGTCAGTCCCCGGCATGACGAGGCAGTTGGCGGAGCGGGTGAAAGAAGGGGTGTAAGTCGGTATTGATTGGTTCGATGGGTGGTGGCTATGACTAAGGCGTTACGGGTGATTCTTGAACATAACGAATCAGGTGGCTATACAGTGACAGTACCTTTGCTTCCTGGGGGCATCAGTGAAGGCGACACCAAGAAGGAAGCGCTTGCTAATATAGAGGAAGCTATAGAGCTTTATATAGAAAGCCTTCAGGAAGACAGCGAGCCGATTCCGAATTTTCGCAAGTAGTAGACTGTTAATTTCCTACAGCGCGTAAATCTCTTTGTCGAAGGTGTGGACCCAGTTCTTCTTCAGGACTTTGACTGCCTCTTCGGTCTGGTTGACCCCCACGATGACTATGGGCTGGCCGCTTTCACCTCTTCCCAGATAGGGGTAAAGATAGAGGACGTTTATGTTGGCGGCTTTCAGGGGCTTTAAAATCGCTTGAAGCCCGCCGGGGTGGTCGGGCACCTCTACTGCTATGACGTCGGTCTCTTTCACTGAATAGCTGTGGCTTCTCAAGACGTTCAGGCACTTATCGGGGTCATCCACCACAAAGCGCACGGTGCTGATGTCTGAGGTGTCGGCTACCGAGATAGCCCTGATATTTATCCCTTCAGCCCCCAAACACTCGCTCACCGCCAGGAACTTGCCGGGCGTGTTATCCAGGCTCACTGAAAGCTGTTTTACGCTCATTGGTTACTCCTCTTTTCAACCCCCTGTACCCCCAAACCCCGGGCAAAGCCCCTTTGCCCCTCTGCACTTCCCATTGTTATTAAACCAGGTTGTAGCCAGCCATCAGGGCTTTTTCGTTGATGGCAATCAGTTTTTCCTTCTTCTTCAGGGTGGTTTTCAGTTCTTCGATAATGGTGTTTATGGAAACTAAATTGCTCTTCTTTATGAATGCGCCCAGCATCACCATATTGGCTGATTTGGGGCTGCCCAGCCCATCGGCTATCTCGCCTGCCGGCACTTTGACGACGTCGATATCCCCTCGTGTGGTTTCAGAGTCCACCAATGTGGAATTTACGAAGAGCACACCCCCTGATTGAATCTGGTTCTGGAATTTTACCAGGGAGGGCTTGTTCATGGCTACCACGAACTCTGGAGCGGAGGCTACTGGTGAGGCGATATCCTCATCGGAGACGGCTACCGTGCAATTGGCGGTACCGCCACGTACCTCGGCACCGTACGAAGGCAGGTAGGTTACGTTCTTGCCCTCCATCATGGCTGCCTGAGCCAGGTTGAGCCCCATGGAGAGAACGCCCTGACCTCCGAAGCCCGCGAATACAGTCTTAATCAGCATCTTGCTTCCTGGTTATATCTTTAATTACACCCAGGGGGAATTCTTTAGACATCACCTTGTCTATCCACTGCCACGCCTCAATTGGAGTCATTCTCCAGTTTGTGGGACATGGTGAAAGAATCTCCACCAGAGAGAAGCCGAGGTCATCTATCTGATTCTGGAACGCCTTGCGAATCGCCTTCTTTGTCTTTCGGATGTTGGCGGGAGAGTTCACCGCTGTACGCTCGATATACACAGTGCCTTTGGTCAGCGCCAGCATTTCGCTGATTTTGATGGGATAGCCCTCGAGCTTCATATCGCGTCCGTAAGGCGTGGTGGTAGTCTTCTGTTCCAGAAGTGTGGTGGGAGCCATCTGACCGCCAGTCATACCGTATACAGCGTTGTTGATGAAGATGGCGGTTATCCTTTCGCCTCTGTTGGCGGCATGGATAGTCTCAGCGGTGCCGATGGCTGCTAGGTCACCGTCGCCCTGATAGGTGAACACTATCGCCTCGGGGTATGCCCTCTTTATGCCAGTGGCTACGGCTGCGCCTCTGCCGTGCGCTGATTCCGCCATGTCCACATCGAAATAATGGTAGGCGAAGACCGAGCATCCCGGCGGCGGGATGCCGATGACGCGCTCCTGGAGGTTCATTTCATCGATGACCTCACACGTGAGCCTGTGCACAATGGAGTGCCCGCACCCCGGACAGTAGTGGAAGACTGCCTTCTTCAAAGATTTGGGTCGGGTGTAGATCTTCTCCATTTATTGCTTCAAACCCTTCTGATAGTAAAGGCGTGAGATTACTTTGGATACCTCGCTGGGGGTGGGTATTACCCCTCCGGGTCTGCCGTAGAAGGAGACCTCGCCTTTGCCCTCCAGCGCCAGTTGCACATCCTCCAGCATCTGCCCCATGTTCATCTCGAAGACAAGGAACTGCTTTGTGCTCTTGCCCAACTCCTGAACCTTCTCGGTGGGGAAGGGCCAGAGGGTGATGGGTCTCAACATTCCAACCTTAAGACCATTCGCCCTGGCGTTATTGATAGCCCCTTTAGCGATGCGCGCTGCTATGCCAAAAGCGACTACAATAAGCCTGGCATCATCAGTCTTAAAGGTCTCGCAGGTGGTCTCATGTTTCTTTATAAGCTGGTATCTACGGAACAGGCTCCAGTTAATCTCCTCGAGCTCGGCTGGATTCGAGGTGAAGGTTTTTATGATTCTGCTGGAGCGCCCTTTGGCGCCTCTCAGGGCGCGGCTTCTGATCGGCAGTTCTGCGGGGGCTTCGTGCTTGAACTCTACTGGCTCCATCATCTGCCCCAGCATGCCGTCTCCGAGTATGATTACGGGAATGAGATATTTGTCGGCGAGGTCGAACGCCAGGTGGGTGAGGTCTGCCAGTTCCTGCACGGTAGATGGTGCTAAAACTATAGTGCGGTAGTCTCCGTGTCCGCCGCCGCGGGTAGATTGGAAGTAGTCCGATTGTGCGGCGGAGATGCTGCCCAGTCCAGGACCGCCCCGGGACATATTAACGATTACAGCGGGGAGTTCGCAAGCCGCTAGATAAGAGATTCCCTCCTGTTTCAGGCTGATTCCCGGGCTGGAGGATGAGGTCATCGTCCTAGCGCCAGTCAGACTTGCTCCGTACACCATGTTGATGGCTGAAATCTCGCTCTCCGCTTGAATGAAAGAACAGCCCTTCCTGCGGCTGAGATGGGTTGCCATGTGTTCGGTAAGCTCATTCTGAGGTGTGATAGGGTAGCCGAAGTAGCACTGGCAGCTCGCCCTGATGGCTGCTTCTCCGATTGCGGCGTTGCCTGTCATGAGCACTTTAGCCACGGTAGACCTCAATCGCCACTTCGGGACAAACCAGGGCGCAGATGGCGCAGCCTGTGCATTCGCCGTCGAACGAAGCCGGGGAATAGCCTGCGGCATTCACCTTAGCGGATTGAGAGATGACATGCTTGGGGCAGAAACTGATACAAAGCTCACAGCCCTTGCAAAGCTCCTGGTCTATCTCAATACGTCCTTTTGTGCTCATCTAAAAGTTTTTCCCTTAATATATAGATTTTAAGTCTCACAGGCGTGAGAGTCAAATCACCTCGTAAGGAGGCTTCCGCGAAACGCTAACTTTCTTCAGTTACAGCTTCGACTCAAGCTACAGCGATCTCCGTTAAACCCACACAGCTAGCTTCGAGCATGCTCGCACAGGAACTAGTTTCGCGGAAGCCTCGTAAGCGGTCAGCAGTCAGCCTTCAGCTATCTGCAAAGTCGTTAAAGTGTTCGAAATCCGACTTTGCTTCTTCGATTCCTCCCGTCTTGAGCGAGGCAAGCCCGCGGTTGAGGTAGGCTTTGGTGTATTTCGGGTTGAGTCTTATTGTCTTGCTGTAGCATTGAGCTGCCTGTTCTAGCTCGTCTCGCTCGAAGTGCTCATTGCCGGTGCTGTGGTAGATGTCGGCGATAAGCTCGATGTCGCCCCATACGATTCGGTGAGGGTTAGCGAGGTGCCCTTTGAAGTCGAAGCCATTAGGCAGGATATGCTCGATGTCTATAGCGCCTTTGCTGGTATACAGGATGGAGAAGACATGGGGTCCCTGTCCGAAGGCGGCTTCGACATGGATTGCTTTTACCTTGAGACCGAGCCTGTGTGCCAGCAGATGGTATAGTACAGCTAAGCCCAGGCAGTTCCCCACCTTTTCGATTTTTGGGTCGAGCTGGGCGTCTAAAACCTCGGTCAGTTTGTAGCTTCCCTGACGTTCAGGGCGGTTTGGCTTCTTGCGCCATAGCCATTCGAAGAGTGCTCCCGCTTTTTCTAGCCCACTCGCGGCGGGGATATCGGCTTCAACTTGCTGATACAGTGTATTTAATTTTACCAGATAGGGGTTGAGGTCTTTACGGGTTTTAACCCCTGATGCCACCAATGCGCCCCAGGCGAGGCCCACATGGGTGGCGCTGAAGAGCTGCTTTTCCAGGTTGTTTAATTTGAGTTTCACGCCTTTAGTCTCCGTCTTGTTCAATTAGAGACTATCGATAGTAAATGCGATGCAATTATGCGAAGGGTCTGCCAGCTTTTGCATATGCCGAGGCAGAGCGGAATAGGTTGATAGCCATAACGCTGGTCTCGGATGCTGCCCTGCTTTCATAGATGCGAGCAACAATTTCTTTAACGCGGCTGTCTTCCGGCGCTGCCTCCAGTGCATAGTCCGCCAGATGGCAACTCAAGGGCAGATTACCTGTTGAGGCGAGCTCATCCGCCCTGGCAGCCAGAGCGGGTGCTCCGCCAGCCAGACGAGCGATCTCCTTTGCAACGGCTGACCGTGGTGCTGGTTTCAGCTCGCTCGGTCGCCCGCTGAACCATCCTTCATAGTAGCGGATAACGTTCCGTGCGATGAACTCTGCCTCATCATAAAGAGGCTGCAGCCAGGGGGAGTCACTGGTTGGAATTACAATGCTTCGAACTATATCGATGTGTGGGGGTGAGCCGTTCTCGAGCATAGAAATCGTCTGCTCCACAATCGAGTCCAGAAAGTCTGCTGTTTCGAGGAGAATACTTTGTATGAGTTCTCGGTTGTCTACGATGGGACGACCGTGGCCGGGGCATACAGTGGACGGTTGCAAGCCTGCCATCTCTCGTAGCGCTTGCGCCCAGTCCCAGGGGTAACGCTGCACCTTCTGTGGATTGCCGGCGTTGGGGACGACTGAAATAAGCAGGTCGCCAGGGCACAGGACACCAAGTTGGGGGCAAAATACCCAGGTGTGGTCATCCGTTTCACCCCGTGCGTGGTGCAGTTCGAAAGTGAGGCGCCCGACCCCGAAGGTTAATTGATTATCATAGAGGATGTCGGGTTGCCAATGCGGTTTCTGGAACGCTATGTCCAAGACAGCTTGTTGATCTGGCTGGAGAAGGTCATCGGTTGCGCCGAAAAACTGACGGGCATTTATGGTGCGCTGAAGTTTGGGTGTGCGGCTGTATCGCAGAAAGCGACCTTGTATAGCGCGATGGGCGATGACACGTGGCGGCTGCTGACCCTCTAGGAGAAAAGCGTCTAGCCCAAAGGCGTGGTCTACATGACCGTGAGTGTAAATGACGGTATGCACGGGAGCAGACGTATAGTTGCGAAGCTCTTTTGCCATGTGCTGTGAGAAATTGCGTAAGCCAGTATCTACCATTACGAGCCCATCGTCAGTATCAAATACCGTAATGCCTGCCAGTAGTGAAAGATACCAGGTTTTCTCAGCGACTTCTGTGACTAATTGCTCTAAATTGTCCGATGGAAATATCATCATTCTGGACCTCCCCCTATGAATTATTTTGTCAATAGCTTCAGGTGGCATGAGTATCTGGCGATGAGGTTATCATGGGGTCTTCTTTCCCTAGTTCTTACCGCAGATAGGCAGTTTTGCGAACTCATACGAGATTATAGCGATTTGATGTTAGCATTACAAGACTGTGTATGGGGGCTGGCTTGGCGGGCAGGAGTGAAGGATGCAAATTGCAAAGCGAGCGGTCAGCTATCAGCTTTCAGCAGGTGGGGTTAGAGGAGGAGTTCGAGGAGTTTTTTTGGGTTGCTGGTTTTGAGCAAGGCTTCTTCTCTGGTGACGATGTTTCTCCTTACGAGGTCGGCAAACGCCTGGTCCAGGGTTTGCTTCCCTTCCAAGGCACCGTGCTCCAGATTGGAGGGTATTTCGTATGTCTTGCCTTCGCGGATGAGTTTCCTTATCCCGGGCGTGGCGGTCATTATCTCGAAGGCGGCTATTCTGCCTCCCCCGATTCTGGACGGCAGGGTTTGAGAGAGCACTGCCTCTACTACCTGTGAAAGCTGAAGCCTAATCTGCTGTTGCTGCGCTGCGGGGAAGATGTCGATGATGCGGTCAACTGACTGCGCGGCATCGCCTGTGTGCATGGTGCCCAGCACGAGGTGACCCGTCTCGGCGGCTGTTATGGCTGTGCTGATGGTGGGCAGGTCGCGCAGCTCTCCGATTACGATTACGTCCGGGTCGTGGCGGAGGGCATGAACCAAGGCGGTATGAAAGGAGCGGGCATCGTGCCCCAATTCCCGCTGCTCGATGATGCACTTATTGTCGCAGAACATAAACTCGATGGGGTCTTCGATGGTTATAACGTTTCGCTTCGCTGTCTGGTTGAGGTGATTGATCATGGCTGCCAGGGTGGTGGACTTGCCGCTTCCAGCCTGACCGGTTATCAGGATGAGTCCTCTGGGCTTGAGGATAAGCTCTTTGCAGATTTGGGGCAAGGCCAGTTCATCTATGGATGGTATCCGGAACGGTATGAAGCGGAAGGCGAGGCTTATGGAGCCTCGTTGTTTGAGCGCGCTGACGCGGAACTGGGCAAGTCCATGAACGCTGTAGGCGAAATCCA
>CAYHAX010000270.1:0-10275 GCA_964354695.1 uncultured Dehalococcoidia bacterium | reverse complement strand
TTTCTTGCCCCTTACTTGGTAATCTGAACCGCACTTCCAAACTTGTACACGTCAACGAGTTCTGTATGGTATTAGGTGCCCCCTTCAGGGTCACCCTTTCAGCTTTCAAAGTCACGATTCTAACGCCCAATGTATCTCCAGAAACCGAGGCCTTTTGGAGCTCTTCTGAATTGATGCTCTGCTCCTTGCCGCTCCGATATCCCCGTGCGGAGCGCCCTTTTCGCATTGGTCTTTGTCGCCTGCTGAAGGCTGATAGCTCCAAAATTGTCTTGCTCTTCGGGGATGTTATCATCCACAGCGAGCAGAAGGGTGCACAGGCGAGGGCGCCTGTTGCCACCAGGGAACGGCTGTCCCCCTCAAACGTACCCCCTTGACAGGGTACGCCAAAGGTGGTATCGTCTATACGTTTTCTATACTAGCTATTTTTGTCTGTAAAGCATATGTTTCACGCTTCTGTTTCTGCCACAGGGCGTCCCGCACTGCACAAATCACGCGGTTTCTTTCTTGCAATATTGCGCACCACGCTTAAATTAATACCCGGTGGATGTTTATGAGAATATGCCTCCTCACCTACCGCGGTAATATGTTCTGCGGCGGGCAAGGGATTTATATCAATTATCTGTCCCGTGAGTTCCAGCGCCTGGGGCATGAAGTCCACGTAATCTCAGGTCCACCTTATCCTCAGTTAGCCGAAGGGGTGCACCTGCACAAGGTGAAGAGCCACAGCGATTATGTCTCCAGATACCACATGGGCAACGGCTCCGGTCCTCTGCGCAACCCGCTCGATTTGTATGAGGCAGCCGCCACCAAGATGGGCATGTACAGCGAGCCTCTGACCTTCAGTTTCAGGGCTTACAATGCGCTGAAGAAGCTGAGCGCCCGGGTCAAGTTCGATGTGATTCACGATAATCAGTGCCTGGGGTTCGGCTTGACCCGGATAAAGCGGCTCGGGCTGCCCCTGGTGGCAACCATCCATCACCCCATGGCTCTGGACCGCGATTCCGACTTCGCTCAGGCGCGCAACCAGATTGAGAAATGGCGCCGCTGGTGGTTCTACTCGATATATGTGCCCATGCAGTCTTATGTGGGCAGGCGCGCCGACCGGGTGATAACCGTCTCCGAGTGCTCAGCCAAAGAGATTGAGCGCCTCATGGGCATACCTTCCAGCCGCATCAGGGTGGTTTACAACGGTGTGGACACCGATACCTTCAAGAGCCTCAACGGCTTGCCCAAGAAATCAAACAGCCTGATATTCGTGGGCAATACCGAGGACAGGAAGAAGGGCATCATCTATCTGCTGCAAGCGATGAAGATGCTGGAGAACGAGTGCCCGGTGAAGCTGACTATAATAGACGGGGGGGCGCCCGAGGCTCAATATGCACCCGCCCTGATGCAGGAGATCAATCTCAACGGGCGCGTTACTTTCGCCCGCAGGTTGAGCGGCGACGACCTGGCGAAGTGGTACTCAGCGGCGGACATCGCCATAGTGCCCTCTATGTTCGAAGGCTTCGGTCTCCCTGCTGCGGAAGCTATGGCATGCGAGGTGCCTGTGATAGCCTTCGCTGCCGGCGCGCTGCCCGAGCTGGTCGCCGACGGCGATACCGGTTTGCTGACCCCACCCGGAGACGTTCCCGCACTGGCTGCCGCCATAAAGCGGCTCGTGAATGACAACGAGCTGAGGCTGAAGATGGCGAAACAGGCACGCAAGAGGGTGCAGCACAAGTTCACCTGGGAGCAGGCAGCCAGACAGGTCCTCGAGGTCTACCAGGAAGTTATGTAGCCCCTACTTATCAATAAGCCCCTCTGGTGCAGCACTGTTTTCAAACCCCGACCGACTTCAATTCTCAGACCAAACAGGCGTTGTTACGTGCCATTTGGTCCCACCTATTGTCAGCGCGTACTAAATAGTCCAATAGCAGAATTCATTTGGGTCAAGAAATCGACCTGCTGTTTCACACATAGAAGTCCGTAGGTTCGAGAACTACGTACCCTCTCTTTCTGTCTATGATATTGCACAATCCAAGCAAGTGTTCACCGCTAGAAATAAGGGCTCGCCTGATAATCCGTTTACCCCTATTTCTTTTCTAATCCGACTTTCCAACCGCTATCTTACCTGTACCTTTGCAATTGAGACACTTCTCTTTCAATATCGGATGGTCATCACAGTAAGGGCAGACGATCCTCAATATGCTCGTATCTTCCATACCTACCTCTTTAATTTTCCAGGATAGCTCACTATTTGACCGAATTTTGCCTCCTCCAACGTTCATGACCAATTTACAGCCGATTCTGCGACAAGTCTCTGCTTCGGGAATATTTCCCGGTCCAGTCCTGTCACCGCCTTTCGCAAATATGTCAGGCTTAACCAGTTCCAGCGTCTTACGTACAGTCTGGTCTTCGTCCACAGAAGCAATAACTTCAGCAACTCCTTTGACGTTTTCCAGAATTTCCCTTCTCTCCTCAAATGGCATGAACACAAACCCCTTTTTTCTGAGCAGGAAATCGTCGCTGTTCAAAATTACCACCAGCTTATCACCCAGTTTAGCCGCTTCACGAATGTATCGAATATGACCAACATGGATAGGATCAAAAGCTCCACTTACTGCAACTGTGATAGGTTTCCGTTTCATTCCAATTGCTCCTCTGATTTTAGATAATCACTCAAAATATCAAATCATTGTAACTGTAATGGTAAATTACAGCAAGTTGTGCCCGTGGCGAGGCTTCCGCGAAACTAGTTCCTGTGCGAGCATGCTCGAAGCTAGCCGTGTGGGTTTAACGGAGATCGCTGTAGCTTGAGTCGAAGCTGTAACTGAAGAAAGTTAGCGTTTCGCGGAAGCCTCCGTGGCCCGCCACATAATCCGCTATGTTGTTACACGGAGTTAACAATTGCGAGGACTATTGCTATGTCGGGTGCCGAAGCCGGGATACCGAAGCTCGTAGGGGCTGAAAGTTTTCAGCCCCTACCCTGTGTCAAAGAGTCCTTCCGTATAGCTCGGTCAGTTCCTTCAATCTGTCCTTTATTGCTTCGGTCAGCATATTACTGGAGAAGCGCCATGCCCAGTTGCCTTCTGTGGTGGCGGGGCGGTTCATGCGGGCTTCGCTGCCCAAGCCCAGGACGTCCTGAAGCGGGATGACTACCATGTTCGCCACTGACATCATAGCCAGGCGAATGAAGTCCCAGTTTATCTCTCTGCCATCGGTGCCCACGTACTTCAGGGCGAATTTCCGCTCACGCTTCCTTTCTTCTCTGCTCTGAGTGCTCTCCCCCACCTCACCCTCCCTGAACCAGCCGACGGTGGTATTGTTGTCGTGAGTGCCTGTGTAAACCACGCAGTTGCGCGGGTAGTTGTGGGGTCGGTAGTCGTCGGCTTTGACATCGCCGCCGAAGGCGAACTGAAGAACTCTCATCCCAGGGTAGCCGAGGCGCTCTCTGAGGGCATCAACCTCGGGAGTGATAACGCCAAGGTCCTCGGCGATGATGGGCACGTCGCCCAGGGCTCTGCGAATAGCCTGGAAAAGCGCATCGCCGGGTCGGGGAACCCAGCGTCCGTTTCTGGCTGTGGTGTCTCCGCCGGGAATCTCCCAGTATTTCTCGAAGCCTCGGAAATGGTCTATCCTGACGATGTCCACCAGTGAGCAGGCTGACTTCATGCGCTCGATCCACCAGGAGTAGCCGTCCTTCTCCATTTCGTCCCAGCAATAGATGGGGTTGCCCCAGAACTGTCCGTTTTCGCTGAAGTAGTCGGGGGGGACGCCCGCCACCACCGTGGGCTTGCCCTCAGCGTCAAGATGGAATAGCTCGGGGTACAGCCAGACTGTGTCACTGTCGAGCGCTACGTATATGGGCATATCGCCGAAAAACCTGATGCCGCGGTCGTGGCAGTATTGCTTGAGCTTCGACCACTGTTTGAATAACTGGTATTGCTGGTATTTGTGGCAGCGGATTTCACGCGCCAGCTTCTTGCGCCAGCGTGCCACCGCCCGGGGACGACGCTGTTTTATATCCTGAGCCCATTTGTTCCAGGGGGCAAAGCCGTGGGACTCTTTCAGCGCCATATATAGAGCGAAGTCATCGAGCCAGGAGCTGTTCTGAGCATAGAAAGCATCGAATTCGTCCCGCTGCGCCGGGGGTGCCTTGCTTTCGAAGATTTCAAAGGATTTCTTGAGCAGTGGTGTTTTGAACGCTATGACTGCTTCGTAGTCAACGCTATGCTGCGGGAATCGGGGTGCGTTCTCTAGGTCAGCATTATCCAAGAGACCCTCAGCGAGCAGGGTTTCCAGGCTTATCAGAAGCGGGTTGCCTGCGAAGACGGAGAGGCATTGATAGGGTGAGTTGCCATAGGCGGTGGGACCCAGGGGCAATATCTGCCAGAGACGCTGTTTGGTGGCTACCAGGAAGTCGGCGAAGCGATAAGCCGCGCTTCCCAGGTCGCCGATGCCTAAGCGTCCCGGGAGGGAGGTGGGGTGGAGGAGAATGCCGCTGAGTCGGGATGGGTTCAAGTTGCCTCCGTTTCAAGCAATCAGCTATCAGTTGGGCACGGCATGCCGTGCCCCTACAAATCCCCCTAGCCCCCTTTACTAAGGAGGGGACTAAATATATAGGATAGGACCTTACACAGGCTCAGGGCGAACGAATTCGGGCGAGGGCACCTCGCCCCTACAGGTGCCAATGGGTTCTAAAATAAGGGCGACTTCTGCGGGGGAGAGCGTCAGGTTTTTGTTGAGGAGCAACTCTCCCCCCCAGGAGCTGTCGTCCCGGCAGATGCGATACAGACGATGGGCAGAGCTGGATGCAATTGCGTCATCGAGAACTACAGACACCGATTGGTCCCAGCTCTTGTTCACTATAATCCAGCCTGCTTTCTCAGGTGATTGCTCGCTCCGCCTCTCCAGGACGATGCAACTGGCATCGCTCTTCGCTATCTTAAGGGTTCCTTCTGTCCAGAGCAAGGGGTGCTGGCTCTTGAGAGTGTTGACCATTTTTATGAATTTCCGGATATCGAAGCTCGGCTTCTCCCAGTGCGTGGGACGCGTGAAGGCAACTTCGAGGTCGTTCTTGAATCCGAACTCATAGCCAATGGGCATCATGACGCCAGCGGAGTATACTGCGGCGAAGGCGTAGCGCTGCCGCTGCACAGCTTCGCTGCCATTTGTGGCAGCCGCAAGACGAGGGGTATCGTGGCTCTCCGGGAAGGATATGGATGAGGCGAGATTGCTGAATCTTTCGTGCTGATCGATGCACCAGGGCTGCTCGAAATCCCACCACTTGGAGCTGTTGAAGAAGTAGTGCATGCCGCTGCCCCTGAGAGCCAGTGTCTGCTCCTCAACAGCCCCCAGGGTCTCTGCGAAGAACACTGCTTCAGGGTCGACGCTGACAGCTTCGCCAACCAGATAGCGCCACAGCTCGGCAGGCACTTTATAGGCTGTATCACAGCGGAACCCTTTGAAACCCAGGCGCAGGTAGAACTTCACCAGCTCAGCCCAGTATTTCCAGAGACCTTCTCTATCGCTTGTGCCCCTGTTGTCTATTTCCGCCAAGTCTTCCCATACCGTTATCTTGCCGGGGTTATCTATGCCGCGGACATAGGGGCTGACCAGCTCGGTATGTCCGCCCCGCAGGTACCATGAGGGATGCTCGTAAATCAAGGGTGAGTCGCGGGAGGTGTGATTGATAACCAGGTCCATCATGGGACAGAGTCCCATGTCCCGCAGTCGAGCCAGGGTTCGCTCCAGGAGGGCCATGCCATCATCCCGGGCACCGCGGGGGAGGAACAGCGGGTTTATTCTATAGTGGTGTCTCACGGCGTAGAGGCTGCCGGAGTAGCCCGGGTAGAGGATGGAGTTTATGTATATCCAGTTGAAGCTCATCTCCGCGGCGCGGGCAGCGTGGGGCAGCCAGTCTGACATGCGCCCTGCCAGACGGGGGAAGAGGTTATAAATGATAGGCACTTGAGCCTGAACGCCCACACCGACCCCCTGCACCAAAGTCAGCTTGCTTCTGTGATAGTATATCTGCGGACAGAGGCTGGCGCAACCGAGATAAGAGATTTCTAAATCCTAAACAATATCAAATTCGCCAAATTCAAACTCTGCGAGCACTTTGGCTCTGCAATCTGTATTTTGAAACTGTTTATGATTTTGCCTGGTTAGACAGGCTTCGAGGGTAGCCCTGGAGTTCTTGGCTCTAGCAGCGGCAGGTGGTACAATTATTGCAAATATTACAGGAGCTCAAGCCCGAGTCTGACTTAACCCAAGGGCATTCCTGTTGAGAGGTTGCAGCCCAAGACAGGAGGAAAGGCAACATGGCTGAGAAACGTGTGTTCGAGGGAATCGGCAACCACTCCTGCGACTACGAAGAGGATTATCTATCCGTAGATAAATGGACGAACCGCCCTGACGATATCAAGGGGCAGGCTCTGACCATCAATGAGTTGCTGCCGACGGGACTGAGGGTGAATCCGGAATTCTGTGCTAAATTCGGCAAGGAGTACTCGCTTACAGAGGTGGGGAGATGCCCCTACGATGCAGGCAACGACAAGATATGCCAGCCGCCGAAGTTCAGGTTCCGCATCACCGTCGAAGTGGAGAGAGTTAAACAGTAGCAGGGGGCTGGCGAGCGCATCCGGTCAACAGTTTTACTTTTCGTAGCTTACCAGGTTTCCTTTTCTGAATCCAACGGAGTTCCAGAACTTCACCAGGCGCTTATCACTTCCCATTACAATCACCATCACTTTAACGCCCTGTTTCTGGCACTCCGCGCAAAACGTCTCGACCAGCATCCTGCCTACACCCATGCTCTGGCGTTTGGGGGCGACGCCCATCATGTCTATCCAGCCACCGATCTCGGTGCCATATTCCACGCCTCTAATGTCGCCCAGGATGAACCCCACCAACTCGCCATCTACTTCAGCCACGAAATTCGGCAAACCCCGATAGACCCACCAGTGAGCCTCTATTCTCAAGGGCCAGGAGATGGAGCGATGGGGACCCACCAGCTCTTTGTCTATCTCCTTTACCCTCGGCAGATCTGCCTCCGTCATCCTTCTGATTTTGACCTCTCCCTTAGCTGTTCCCATGACATCCTCCCCTCAAGACTAAGTCTTAATACTCTTTTCAACCCCCTTAATCCCCCAATATTGGGGGATTTTATAAGCTGGGGGATACCCCCAGACCCCCAGCAAAGGAGCTTCGCCCCTCTGCACTCCCCACCGGATAAATCTTTCCTACCGCTTCTATCCTTTCTCGCGCAGTGGCTGGGCAGCTTTAGCATACATCTGGGTGGTATACTCTTTGAGCATACGCCGAGCACAGAACTGCGGCACCACAGAACGAATCGCCTCCTTTACGACGCGAATCCAGCCGTGGGGCACATCACCCCGATCTCTATCGTAATAAAGCGGCACTATCTCTTTCTCCAGAAGGGAGTAGATAGACTCGGCATCCATTTTATCTTCCTCTTCGGGGCTATACGCTCCGGTTCCAGCGCCAATCACCCAACCATTGGCTCCATGGTATCCTTCATGCCACCACCCATCAAGGACGCTCAGGCTAGGGACACCGTTCAGAGAAGCCTTCATGCCGCTGGTGCCACATGCCTCACGGAGGCGGCGCGGGTTGTTCAGCCATATATCCACACCATGCACAAGGTAGCGTGCCATGTGCATATCGTAATCTTCGACAAAGGTTATTTTGCCTTGGAAATCGCGGTCTGTAGCCAGGTTATATACCTGATGGAGGAGATATTTAGAGGGGAAATCGGCGGGATGCGACTTGCCGGCGAATATTATCTGAACAGGGCGCAACTGGTCATTTACTATGCGCTTGAGACGCTCTATATCCTGGAAAATCAGAGCGGGGCGCTTATATTCAGCGAAACGGCGTATAAATCCAATAGTGAGCACGTCAGGGTCAAGCAATGCGCCCATCGCCAGCACTTGGTGGGCTGTCACCTTACCATCAGCCCAGTATTTTTGGGCTCTATCCAGGAGGGCAGCCTTGCGCTTGCGTTTCAGAAGCTGGCGAACTGCCCAGAGTTCATCGTCAGGTATGTTCATAACACGCTCCCAGAGCTGGGGGTCGTCGTGCTTCTTTATCCAGTCTTTGTCCAGGTATTTCTCGTAGAGTCGCCACATCTCCGGAGCAACCCAGGTGGGCACATGGATGCCGTTGGTTACATGAGAAATAGGCACTTCTTCCTCTTTTAACTCGGGCCAGAGGGGATGCCACATCTTCCTGGTTACATTGCCATGCAGTTTGCTCACGCCGTTGCAGTGCCCGGCTAACCTCAATGCCAGGACAGTCATGTTGAAAACCTCTCCATCCGCGCCCTCGTGAAGCCCCAGCTTCATAAATGTGTCCCTGTCAATGCCCAGTGAGTTCCAGTAGCCGCTAAACGCCCTCTCCACGAGCTGGACGGGGAAGACGTCGTGTCCTGCCGGGACAGGCGTATGGGTGGTGAAGGCGGAGGATGCTCTCACCTTCTGTACCGCTTTGTCGAAGATTGCGCCTCTTTCTACCTCCTCCCTAACTCGCTCCAGCATCATAAAGGCGGTGTGCCCCTCATTTGCATGCCATATTGCGGGTTTTATGCCTAGCGCCCGCAGGACACGCACACCCCCAATCCCAAGCACTATCTCCTGCTGGATGCGCAATTCTCTATCAGCTATGTAAAGTCGGGAGGACAGGTTCCTATCCTGAGGGGTATTCTCCTCGACATTGGTATCCAGTAAGTAAATGCTGACCCGACTGACCTTAACCTCCCAGACATTGATATGTACAACTCTGTTGTCCAACTGTACCTTTACCAGAGGGGCTCGACCCTCCGGAGAGAAAACCGGAGTTATGGGGACTTCGTTGAAATCCAATTGTTTGTAGGACTCCTCCTGCCAGCCTTCAGCGGAGACATGCTGCTGGAAATAGCCCTGGGGATACATGAGGCCAACCGCCACCAGGGGCAATCCCAGATCGCTCGCCTCCTTGCAGATGTCTCCAGCGAGGATGCCCAATCCACCAGCGTATATGGGCAGTGAGTTATGGATGGCGAATTCCATAGAGAAATAGGCGATGGGTCCTCTGAGCAGCCTGGGGTGGGTGACGTTGAACCAGGTGCTCTGTGAAGTCATCTCTGCATCGAAGACAGCCATCACAGATTCATAAAGGGAGAGGAAAGCGGGGTCGGCAGCCGCAGCCTGGAGTTTATCGGGGCTGATGTCGCGCAACTGCTTGACGGGGTTATGTCCGGTCATTCTCCAGAGGGGGTAATCCAGCTCCCTGAACAGTTCACGAGCCTGGGGGCTCCAGCTCCACCACAAGTTGTTGGCAAGCTCGTAGAGCCTCTCTATGCGTTTGGGTAACCACGGTTTAGATAACACGCTTTCCGCCCCCCGACGCCTGTTCCAGGCGGTTAGTATAATACACCGCATAGTGGAAATTGCAAGGTGTGCTCCAGGGGGCTTGATTCCTGCTTCCGCAGTAATGACATGATGGGGGGCACGATATGTGACGCATGGCATTTTCCCGAGGGGGCGTGTTTGTTTTTTGTGAAAAATCGAGCTTGACTAGACTTGGAGGCTATGCTAAAATCTCTATTTGGGTGCGGTCTGCTTAATAAGCCTCTAGAAATAGCTGTGAATTACTGTCGCGTTTTGAGACAAGAAGGCTTAGTAACCCTGTGCGATGAGGGCATGAGGGGGCTAATCTTTTTTTATTTGCTGTCCAGGTAAAATAAACGCTATCTTGTAAGGAGTGTGCTATGCCTAAGGTACAGACAAAGCTCTTCCGAAGACCCGAGGATGCCAAGAAGGCAATTCACGACCTCAAGGAAAAGGGCATTAAGGCAGAGGAGATAGGTATCCTCACGAGCGGGAAGGGGAAGGCGGAGATGGGTGACAGCATCAAACCCGCAGCAGAAGTCGGTTCGATGACTGCAATGGGCCATGCTACTGCCGTTGCGAAGGCGGGAAGCGACCTCGGCAAGGCGTTAGCTGAGTTCTGGGGCGTTCCCGAGGATACGGTAAACTACTATCAGCATGGCATTTTATTAGGCGGTATCGTGGTAAGCGTCCATGCCGATGACGCACATGCCGAGAAAGTTCACCAAGCGCTCAGGGTGGCTACAGCACATCCCCGCAAGAAGGTCCCCCTGCAGACCATCAGCCCGGGATTCCTCAAGGCCAGCCGCATGAGTTCCACAAATCCCATCGATGCACCGATGTCCGGTGACTTCCGAAGATATTAATGGAGGCTTAGAAAGATGTCGAAATTTATCGCTAC
>CAYHAX010000269.1:0-1983 GCA_964354695.1 uncultured Dehalococcoidia bacterium | reverse complement strand
GAGAGGCTAAAATAGACGATTTGCTCAACATAGATGTGGAGGGCACTGCCCAGGACAAGGTAGTTGTCAGCGAGAAGGGCGGATGGTACGTTATCTCCGCAAACCCCGACGCACCCTTCCCCGGCTTGTCGAAGGAGCTTGAGGGTGCCAAGAAGGACGAGGAGCGAGCATTCACTCTGAAGCTGCCCGAAGGCTTCAAGGAGAGCGCCGGGCAGGACTGCGTTTTCAAAGTGAAAGTCAATGAGGTCAAGCAAAAGAATCTTCCTACCCTTGACGATGAGTTCGCCAAGAGCCTGGGCAAAGGTGTGGATACCCTGGATGTGCTCAAAGAGCGGATTAAGTCGGACCTGAAATCAGCCAAGGAGCGGCTGGCGAGGGGCAGGCTGGAGGACAAAGCCATAGATGCCCTGGTCGCCATCTCCCGCCTCGAATACCCTGATATCATGGTGCAGAATGAGATAGACCACCTTGTAGAAGAGCGCAGGCAGTATCAGGGTCGTGAAGGGAGCCTTGAGGATTATCTGAAGAACGCCAAGAAGACCGAGGAGGAGTTCAGGAACGAGCTCAAGCCGGCGGCTGAAGGCGTAATCAAGCGCTCGCTGGTTCTGGCAAAGCTGGGGGAGATGGAGAAGGTCGAGGTCGGCGCCGCCGATATCGATGCTGAAATTGAGCGTGTCGTCCAGAATAGCAACAACGATGAAAGGGTGCGGCAGGTCTTCTCCTCACCAACCGCACGGGAATCGCTGGGACGGAACATCTATATAAGAAAGGCTATTGACCGTTTGGCTGAGATAGCAACCAAAGTCGAGGAAGCTACACCACCAGTAGAAAAGGAAGGGGGAAAAGAAAATGGAGAGGCAACCCAGTAACGTCATACCATTCGTAATCGAAAGCAGCGCACGGGGTGAACGTGCCTTCGACATATACTCGTTGCTGCTGAAGGAACGCATCGTCTTTTTAGGCATGCCTATCAACGACCAGGTGGCTAACCTGATTATTGCCCAGTTGCTCTATCTGGAGCGCGAGGACCCGGATAAGGACATCAGCCTGTATATTCATTGCCCTGGCGGCATAATCAACTCTGGATTAGCCATCTACGATACCATGCAGCTTATACGCTGCGATGTATCCACCATCTGCGTGGGACTGGCAGCCAGCATGGGAACCGTGTTGCTTACTGCGGGCACCAAGGGCAAGCGCTACGCTTTGCCCAACTCCACCATCCACATGCACCAGCCCATGGGCGGCGCTCAGGGGCAGGCATCGGACATAGCTATCGCTGCTAAGGAGATACTGAGGATGCAGGATGTCATTCGCTCACTACTGGTTAAGCACACGGGACAGTCTCTGGATAAGATCTCCCATGATACCGACCGCGACTACTATATGAGTGCTGACCAGGCGGTGGAGTACGGCATAGTCGACGAAATACTCCAGGGGGCCAAGACTAAGGCTAAGTCCAAGTAGAGCGTTTCGTTATCCGGTAGGGGCGACCGGCCGGTCGCCCCTACCGGTTTTTTGGGCATAGTACGACCAAATTTTCACCTTCCCAGAAATCCTTTTGTTTTTTTGCCCCGATTTTCGGGGTCTTCGGCCAGCTTCGGCGGAACGTGTTTTTCGTCCCCCAAAAAGGAAACGGCTGTATGATTGGGATGCAAATCCACTTTATTTACGTGTGAAGTGCCCTGACAGCCCGATTGAGAGCCTATATTTTAGGATAATAATAGAACATTAGTTCTCATAGTGTCAAGGGGAAAATGACACAGCGAAGCTGTCAGGTGTCAGCTTTCTGCATTGGCGCGGGGGCGCGCACACAGGGGAGGGCGCCTGTGTCACCGAGGCGGAGCCTGGATTCCTGCTCAAGGCAGGGATGACATGGGGCGCTAATACTCCATTGCAAATTGCAAAATGAAAAAGGAAAAGGGCAAAGTGGAGCGTCTGGATTCCTGCTCAGGGCAGGAATGACATATGGGAGGGCGAGGT
>CAYHAX010000268.1:0-3116 GCA_964354695.1 uncultured Dehalococcoidia bacterium | reverse complement strand
CCTGTCGGAATCCGCAGGTGCCTACGAGCAACTGAAGGACAATGTTCTCCGTGTAACCCCGTCAGACCTCGAAGGCACAACCAGGGCGCTGTACGAAGCGTTGACCATGGACCCCAACGAAAGAAGGAGAAGAGCCGAGGCACTGAAGAAAACAATAGAAGAGGAAGATATCACCATCTGGCTCTACCGCCAGTTCCGAGACCTCAGAAATCTCGCCTGCCAGCTACCGCTACAGTTGACTGTCTAAATATACAAACATCCTCTACTACACCGACTACTTCGAGATAAGCCTCCAGCCTCCGATGCCCCTGGTTGTGAGAATCTCCTCAGCCTCGCCGACTATATTATCGATCAGCTCCTTCGCTGTTATTACCTTATCAATGAAACCGATTGCCAGCGATAGGGCACCGGTTCCTGCCTCTTTCGGTATGCCGGTGCTCTCAGCTTTCGCTGCCGCCCGCATGATTTCTTTGCTCTCCACAGCCCCCTTCAACCTCTGAATATCCTCGACTCTGGATGTAGCCAGAATAGAGTCGCGCCATTTCGGGTCATAGGGGTCAGCCTCCACCAGCGCCTGTTTGTAGGAAGCGGAAAGTGGGCACTCCTCAACAGCACAGAAGACCGTACCCAACTGCACCGCCTCGGCACCCAGAGCCAGCGCGCCGAGAAAGGTGCGCGCATCACCGATACCGCCTGCAGCTATCACAGGTATTCTCACATTCTTCACCACCAGCGGGACGGTCACCAACGTAGTGAGTACCAATGGGCTCTTCAGTCCCGCCCCCTCCAATCCCATGACGCATACAGCATCCGCACCATCCCGCTCGGCTGCCAGGGCGTGCTTAACCGTCTGCACCTTGTGAATCCATATCAATCCTGCCTCTTTCACCCGCCTTCCGTGCTCGACAGCCCTGGAGCCAGCGGTTTCGATTACAGGGACTCTCTCCTCGATAGCCACCTCTCGCATCGCCTCGAGCGAGGGGTCCATAGCAGGGCTTAAATTCACCGCAAAAGGTTTGTCGGTCATAGCTCTAGCCCTGCGTATCTCGTCTCTAAGCCTCTCAGGGGTGCGCAGAGTCCAGGCAGTTATCATGCCCAGACCGCCAGCATTTGAGACCGCAGCGGCAAGCGGCGCGGTGCCAATCCCCGCCAGTGCCCCCTGCATAATGGGATATTTTATACCCAATAGCTCGGTTGCCCTTGTCTTCCACTTCATTAGCTGCTTCCTTATCAAAGGTTCTTCACCAGCTCATGTACAGCTTCACAGGTTAAAACATCTTCCTGCCCATACAATTTCAATTTGCCTGAGCCTGTGGAAAAGAATGAGGTTATCGAGGGCTTCGCCTTGAAGGTCCGGATAAGCCATCTCAGCACAGGATTAAAGTCAGCAAGCGGGTCTATCTTTTGAAAGACCTTCTCCAGCTTCAAATCAATCTCCAGGGATACATCTCCATCCCCTGCCTTCAGAAGATGTCTCTGCGGAAACTCCACCTTTATATCCGGGTCGATCCTGCCACCCGTCTTACTAAGGCTCCAGTTATTGGATACGGTGGTCAGATAGCGGAACCCGCTTAAGTCGTAAATCATCAGTGGCTTAATTTCAGCTCTCTCCAGCTTTTTACTTGTGACAATATCGGCGAAGATGATGGTGAACTCCTTATCATATATCCTGCCCCAATCCCAGTAAGCAATATAATCCAACGGCGAGAAGTTCAACCAGTTGTGGTCGCGGTAACCCACCCCTTCTATAGTGAAGGACCCCTCCTTCGTCCTCAAAGTACCCTTAGCCCGGCCGCGCGGCTGGGGGACAACCCAGTACATATACCTCTTCTCGTCCCCAAAGCAGGCACGGCTTGTGATACCCGTTATATTAGAATCCAGTTCTAGGTCGAGCGCCTTATCTGCATCCTCAACATGCAGCTTATAGTGTGAAAGGTCTCCTTCAATGAAATTCTTGCCGATTTTCACCTCACAAACCTCGGTAGAAGCCTTAAAAGAGGAATAGGGGAACCTCTCGTCTATCATTATCTCCGTGCCGTCGGGCTTCACATAGCTGGCTCTGACGCCCGTCCTGACGCCGCGAGAACGCGAAATATTGCCTGAGATGTAGAAGTGTCCCCTGACGATGCTACCATCCCCATTCATCACATCGAAGTACCACCACTCGATATACTTGGGGTGTTTCAAGGGATGCCAGGCGTCATCGACTGGACTTATCTTCAGAGACTCAGGAACTTCTCTGTAGGTTGTTTCCTCAAATACTACTTTCGCCATTCCGTCCTCCGAAATTCAGCCTCGCCAAGACTTTATGTAGCCAGGCTGGTTTTGTCAAGTTCCCCGAACAAACTTAAGGGTGGGTTTTCAAACCCGCCCCTACGAACCCTTTGTCCAACTTCGGCTACGCCTGTGCCCGGGGCCGATACTGTATCGCCTCGGTGAGGTGGCTGGCGGCGATATTCTCAACGCCCGCAAGGTCAGAGATGGTGCGGGCGAGCTTAAGTATGCGATGGAAAGCGCGCGCCGAAAGATACAACTGCTTCATCGCCGCCTGAAGCAGGCTCTGCGCTGAAGGCTCCACCTGACAGAACTCGCGTACCTCCAGCGGCGTCATGTCGGCGTTGCAAGCCGCCCATGATGTCAACCTCCACCTGAACCTCCTGAGCTTAACATTATCGCATGAGGGTCAGCTCTACCTCTAGCTCCTGGGCATCGAGCCCCACCACCGCAGCGGTCTTTACCTTGGCTAGCATTTTTAGAATCTCACCTTTTATTTCAGAGCCACATTATAGCAGTTATAAATCTGCGACACAATTATACGATTGACGTCAGGGACAGGCACGAGACGAAAACGGATTGATTAAAATATTCCGGTAAAATGCTTGACACGAAAATAGACCTGAGATAAACTATTGATTGGCTGGTAACCAGGTAATCTTTTTAGTTGTTTATGCGTTTGTGTTTAACTATAGCTATGATTTAGCCCTAGCAGGGTGCTGAAATAAGGGGCTAATAGCCGTTTCTTTGAGGCAATTTACCATTTTACATCCGCGGGGGCTGGTTTTCGGAGTTGTTCAGGTGCCTTATAGCTTACTCCGGTTCGGCTTTACAGCCCCTGT
>CAYHAX010000267.1:0-3822 GCA_964354695.1 uncultured Dehalococcoidia bacterium | reverse complement strand
TGGGCTCGGGAGGCATTTTCTGGGAATCACGGGGACCTACTACAATCTGTCCCTCTCCGATTCCGCCAACAAGGATTACATGTCCTATGGATACCCCGTTCTTCTCCGCGAATTTTTCAATACAGTCGGGGAGCACGTCGCCGTCCTCGAGCCGTATCACGAAAACCCTGCCCAGACGCCCTTCGCTTGCTTTCATGGGTTAGCCTCCTCAATTCTTTTTCAGCCCCCTGAATCCCCCTCCTGCCCTTGGAAGGATTGGGGGATACCCCAGACCCCTGAGTGTCATCAGGGGCAAGTCCCCAGCAGAGGGGCAGAGACCCTCTGCACTCCCCATTTGTTCAATCACTATGTTGAGAGGATTTAAATACTGTGTTCAGCCCCTAGCGTGATTTGGGCTTGACCAGATTGTAGCAGTGGCAAACAAAAGGGGCAAGCGAAAACTACAGTTTCAAGTGCTTGACGAGCAAGGGGCAATCTGGTATTTTGCGCTGGGGATTACGAAGGTTTCCTTTTGCGTAATATAGGAGGAGGCAAGGCATGAGTGATGAGAGGAAGAGCAGCATGGGGCTTGAGTCTAATATAGCCGGGATGCTTTCGTATGTACTGGGCTGGGTTACGGGTCTGATATTCTTCCTGCTGGAGGAGAAGGATGAATATGTACGTTTTCACGCTATGCAGTCTATCATTGTGTTTGGCGCTGTAACTGTGGTGGAGATTGTCCTTGAGATATTCAAGTTGATTCCCTACGTTGACGTGGTATTCGTGGCGCTTCAGGCGCTTGTGGGGCTACTTGCCTTCGTGCTCTGGATTGTGCTGATGGTGAAAGCCTACCAGGGGGTGCGGTACAAGCTGCCCTTCGCTGGCGAGCTGGCTGAGAAGTACTCACCGAAGAAGTGAGCATTGCTTCGCCAGGGCTATTGGGGAAAACGCTATGGCAATAGCTAAAACGAAACCGCAGAGGAAGTTGCTCGAGCCGGGGTGGGCAGGGCAGCTCTCGGATGTCGAGATTGAGTTCATTCAGCGGGAGCTGAGGCGGTCCCCTACCTTGTGGCGCAGGTGGGGGTATACCCAGCCTATGGTTAAAGGGGTATCCATTCCCGCTTCTACCATAAGACGCATCGCTATTCGTGGTATAACGTAGTGTGAAATGATTTATTGGGTATCCGGGGAATGCGAGATTTTTCTCCTCCAAGGACCGTGTGCGGCAGTTTCTGGCAACCTTTCCGCTCTCGACCATGCTTCGGCTTATCTGCACCAGGCTTCCAGCAGCACCGTAATAGTGCTCGAATTGCGAAGGGAATGAGATGGGTGAACTGAGTCTGCTGGCTGACATGGCAATAGTGCTGGTGGCTGCTCTATTGGGGGGCATGTTAGTTCGCCGCGTGAGGCTGCCCATAATCGTGGGCTATCTTCTGGTGGGCGTCGCCATAGGTCCTTACGGGCTGCACCTGCTTCACGATGTGGGGGATGTGGAGACCCTCGCCACCATCGGAGTGGTGCTGCTGATGTTCACCTTGGGTATGGAGTTCTCCCTGAGGACCCTGAGGCAGATAGGCAGGGTCGCCACACTGGGGGGAATCGCTCAGATAATAGCTACGACGGGGCTGGGGTTCGGTGTGGGGTGGCTGCTTCACTGGTCGGTAGAGGAGTCTCTGCTGTTCGGCTTTTTCATCGCTATGAGCAGCACCATCATAGTGCTGAAAACGCTTATGGAGAGGGGGGAGCTGGGCACTACGCATGGGCGGGTGATGATAGGCATCCTGCTGGTGCAGGACTTGAGCGTAATTCCCATTATCATAATCCTCCATGCTCTGGGCGATGAGGTGCCGGTTTTCAGCGCTGCGTGGGGATGGGATATCCTGAAGGCATTGTCGTTCCTGGCTGTGGTGCTGGTTGTTGGCTTATGGGCGCTTCCGTGGTTCATGAAGAGGGTGGCAGGGGGACGCTCCAGGGAGCTTTTCCTCCTGACGGTGGTGTGTCTCTGCCTGGGGGCAGCCTTCGGCGCCCACTATGTGGGGCTATCTGTAGCGCTGGGCGCATTTCTAGCCGGGCTTTTGGTAAGCGAGTCTGAATACGCCCACCAGGCGCGCGCTGAAATCGGTCCTTTAAGGGATATATTCGCCACGCTGTTCTTTGTCTCTCTGGGTATGCTTGCCGACCCCCGTTTTATAGTGGAGAATCCAGCGGAGGTCGGGGCTGTAGTGGCGGCAATAGTGGTGGGCAAATTCGTCATAATCTCTGTTATCATCTGGGCTTTCGGCTATGCTGCTAAGACCACGCTCTTCGCGGGCGGAGGTCTTTTTCAGATAGGGGAGTTCAGCTTCGTTCTGGCTGCCCTGGCGCTCGAGATGGGCGTTATCTCTAACCATCTTTACTCACTGACGCTGGCTGCAGCCGGCATTACCATGCTGCTGACGCCCTTCGGGATGGGCGCGGTATCTGGCATTTACCACAGGCTCATTCAGAGGAAAAGGCTCGCCGGGCTGCTGGCAGCCCGCGCTGACCCTGTGGCAATGGACGAGAAAAAGGGGCTTGCCGGTCATGTGGTAATCTGCGGCTACGGTCGCACCGCCCAGAATCTGGGGCGCGTGCTGGAACGCAGGAATTTCCTCTATCTGGTAATTGACTTAGACCCGAGAAGCCTGGAGTCGTTGAGAGAGAGGGGCATACGCTGCATATACGGCGATGCTGCCAATCCTGACATCATGGCTCAAGCGGAGCTGGAGAGGGCGAGGGTTCTGGTAATCACCTTCCCCGACCCCATAGCCACCAGGCTGGCGGTGGCGCATGCCCGCAAAATCAATCCCAGGCTTGATATAGTAGCGCGGGTGCATCGGGATGAGGATACCGAGATATTGCGCGAGCTGGGGGTTGCCGAGATGGTGCGCCCTGAGCTTGAGGCGGGGCTGGAGATTATCCGTCATACGCTGCACCGATTCGGCATGACCACGCAGGAGATACAGTACAGCGTAAATACGCTCAGGGAGGAGGGGGTGTAGGGGTACTCTTCAAATTGCAGAGTGCAAAATGAGAATTGAAAAAGGGAGAGGGCGCGGCATGCCGTGCCCCTACGCTTTTTTGACGAAGCGGAAGTAGATTATAAGACCCCAAACCAGGATCGATAGCGATACTATGTTGGCAGCTATGATTACAGGGTCTTCTAGGTGCGCCCCATAGACGGTCCAGAGCACAACCCCTGCGATGAACTGGATTATCATCAAGGGGCTTACGTCCTTAACCGACTTCGTGTGCCACATTTTCACGACCTGTGGGACAAAGCCGAAGCTGGTGAGGGCAGCAGCCACCGCGCCGAGGGCGTACCAGGCGACATCGTTCATGTTATCGAGTAACATGCTAGACTGCTGAAAGCTGACTGTCAAGGGCTTAGAAGCTCCTTCCAGTTGATGACTGGGGTGGACAAAAGGAGTAGAATATGGGGCAATGAAAATAAGGCAGATAATTGACAAGCTGCGGAAGAGCAGGTTCCGTGTTCCTTTCAGAAAAGAGGACATGCGGCTGGACCTGCCGCCGATTCCCCCGATATTGAAGCGGAAGCCAGGGGACACGATATTCCGGGTGACCAGGGTCAGACCGTGGCAGATACCCCTGCCGGCTGTGCCCAGACCGAAAGCTCCTGGAATATCGCCTATGGTGCTGGTATACGGTTTCGTTGGCATTATATTGCTGGGGACCATTCTCCTGTTGCTGCCCGTAGCGAGCAAATCGGGGCAGTCCACCTCTTTTATAAACGCGCTTTTCACTGCCACTTCTGCGGTATGCGTTACAGGCCTGGTTGTGGTGGATACTGGCACCTACTGGAGC
>CAYHAX010000266.1:0-6202 GCA_964354695.1 uncultured Dehalococcoidia bacterium | reverse complement strand
CGAACAGAAGGGTGGGGGCGGGCATACTCATGCCCGAGGGGTCGACACCTGCCCCTCTGTGATAGCGCTGGACATCGCTAAAGATGAACTGCTCTATCAAGGAAGCATCCTGTCCGGCATATTCCTTGGGCCAGGGACGGGAGAGCCAGTCTTTTGCTGCCAGCTTCTTTGCCATCTTCTTATGGAACTCCCAACACACATCCAGCCCGAACATGGCTTCCATGGATGTGCCCCATTCGGGAGGAGCGTTCTTCATCTCTTCCCTGTAGAAATCGTCGAATTCTTTTCTTAAGGCTTCTTCTTCTGGGGTAAGTTTAAAATCCATCTTTGGCTCCTTTATCTACTTGGTGCCTTTAAATGTATGTCTCGCTCCCAGCGTTTTGCCCAACCGCTCGTAGAGGGCGGTTGCTTCTTCCATGGTTCGCTCTACGAGTTCTTTGACTGTGGGGATGTCATGGACTAAGCCTACAATCTGTCCGCAGGCGAGCAGAGATTCATCCACGTTGCCCGCTTCCATGGCTTTCATGCTTCTTTGTCCTGCAACCAGCGGTACTATCTCCTCTATAGAGGCGCCTTTATCCTCCAGATCTTGCACCTTTAGCATGAGTTGGGTACGCAGCACCCGCATGGGGTCGGTGAGGGTGCGCATGACGAACATAGTCTCCGTTGACTGCGCGCTAACCAGTCTCTCTTTGAAGTTGGGATGGATTTGACACTCTTTAGTAGCTAAAAACCGCGTGCCCATAATCACGCCCTCAGCTCCGAGCGCCAGGGCAGCGACAAATCCCCTGGCATCAGCGATGCCGCCTCCGGCAATTACGGGAACCTTCACCGCATCTACCACCTGGGGGATGAGGACAAGGCTGGTTACGTTTTCTTTGCTGGGGTGCCCTCCGCACTCGAATCCCACTATCTCCACAATATCAGCGCCCACGCGCTCTGCCGTTCTGGCATCCCGCAGGCGGGCGCATTTGTGCATCAGCCTGGCATTGCCTTTCTTGATACGTTCGACGAGGTTCTCGGGGCTGCGACCTGAGGTCTCGATGACCTTGACTCCTTCTTCAAGGGCGACCTCAATGTACTCTTCGTGGGGGAGGGGGCTTACCATGGGGAACAGGTTGATATTTACTCCGAAAGGTTTGTCGGTCAGGCTCTTCGTTTTTCTGATTTCATCACGGAGCGCCTGGCTTGTCTTGGACATAATCGAGGTTAGACAGGCGAAAGCCCCGGCGTTGCAGGCAGCAGCCACTAGCTGCGGGGTTGATTGATATCCCATGGTTCCCATGACCAGGGGATACTTTGACCCTAATATATCAGTGACTCTTGTCTTAAGCTTTGGAGGCACTTATAACTTCCTTCCTTCAAGAATCTTTGATTAAACCTGTCGAGCTAGACAACCTCAAACCTATTTGCCTTTGAATACCGCCGGGCGTTTCTCCAGAAATGCTGCTGCGGCCTCTTTGAAATCCTCAGTATTTAGAAGTTTATCCTGGATCGCAACCTCGAGCTTCATTTGTTCTATAATCTCAGTTTCTGACATTGACTTATAGAGGGCTTCCTTGTGTGCAGCCACGGCCAAAGGTGGGTTCTTGGCTATTTTGTCTGCTAGCTCCTTTGCTGCGGTCATCAGTTGGTCGTGAGGGACAACTTTGTTCACCACGCCTATCCGCTCAGCCTCAGCAGCATCTATCATATCTCCGGTCAACATCAATTCACAGGCCTTGGGGAATCCCACAACGCGGGGCAGGGTGAAGGAGACCCCCGTATCGGGGCCGACCCCGCGTTTGACGAATACCGCGCTGAACCTCGCTCTATCTGAGGCAATTCTCATGTCACAGGCGAGAGCTAGAGAGAAGCCAAGTCCAACCGCTGGGCCATTTATCGCTGCAATAATGGGCTTGCGCATGCTCCTCATCATAACCACAGCGCCCAGGACTGTTCCTTTGCCCCAGGGAACCTCTGCGGCTTGCTCCTGTACTCGCGAGGAGGCTACGCCTTTTTCCAACTCCTCTTCCTTAACAAGGGGGTCTTTGGAGGCGAACATGTTAAGGTCTACACCAGTGCAGAAATACTTGCCGGCACCTGTTAGAATCACTGCCCTAATACTGTCATCCTTGTCCAACTCCCTGAGGACTTCGTCTATCTCCTCCATGATTCTGAAGTCAAAGGCATTGCCAACATCGGGGCGGTTTAGGGTTACTGTAGCGATGTGGTTTTGTCTGTCTTTTTCGCAGATGAGGCGCTTGTATTGCATGTGCTATTCACTCTCCGTCGGCTTATTCTCTTGGGGATGGTGTTTTGTGCAGATACAAAGCTAACAACCCCAGCCAACACCATATTTTAGGGTGTTGGCTGGTTTATGAGCTAACACTTACTGAGTTGCCTTTTACTCAGGCTTGATTTCCCTCTCACATTTATAGCGACATTGGAGGCAGAGAAAGGTCGCCGAGCTCTTTTATCCTCTGGGCTATTTCCTGCGGCTTCCACTTTCTGCCTATGTCGATTGTCTTGGCAAGCTGGGGGGACAGCCACGACTCAAGCTTGCCACCTCTGATGGACAACCAGCGCCCGTTTATGTTCTGGGCTGCATCGCTGGCGAGGTAGACGACAAGCGGCGATACATTCTCAGGGGCCATATCGTCGAACTCGCCCTCTTTCTTTTCGAACATCCCCCCAAGGCCCGCAGTCTGCATTGTCATTCTAGTCCTGGCCATGGGGACAATGGCATTGGCGGTCATCCCGTATTTCTCCATCTCCCTGCCCCAGACCATGGTCAGGGCACCGATGCCCAGCTTGGCAGATGCGTAATTGGATTGCCCCGCATTACCCAGAAGGCCTGCATGGGACATGGTATTTATTATGCGTCCTTTAATGGGTGCCCCTGCCTTGCCCTGCTCTCTGAAGTAAGCGCAGGCATGTCTGCCGCAATAGAAGGCGCCAGTGAGGTGCACTTCGATGATAGCGTCCCACTCCTCTTTGGTCATATTGAAGGCCATCTTGTCTCTAAGGAAACCGGCATTATTGACCAGGATATCGAGTTTGCCGAAGTGCTTGACGGCGGATTCTATGATTTTCTGAGCTCCCTCCCAACTCGTTACGCTTTCGAAGTTGGCCGCGGCATCTCCGCCCATAGCCTTTATCTCTTTGACCACATCATCAGCGGGACCTTTAGCCTTGCCAGTGCCGTCCCATTCCCCGCCCAGGTCGTTGACGACTATTTTTGCGCCTTCCGCTGCCATTGCCAGGGCGTGACTTCTACCAAGTCCTCTGCCTGCACCTGTTATTACAGCAACTTTACCTTCTAGCATTCCTTTACCTTTTGCCATACCTGTTTGAACCTCCTTTTTCTATTTTCGAGTTGTATCAGGCGTTCAGGTACAAAAAAAGAGCCTGTTCTTTTTAAGTAGGTACTCTTCTAAAGAACAGGCTCTCTGCCCTCGTTGCTCTTTTGTTCTTGCCGAGATTGCCAAACATCACGACTACCATTTTAAACCGTTGGCTCGCCATGTCAAGCCAAATTTTGGGTTGGGTAGGCGCTCTCCTAAAAAGGAGATTCGCATATGTATTCATCGCCGCCTATGAGTTTCTCTTTCTCTAGTTCGGCTATCTCTTCGTCAGACATGCCCAGCACCTGCTTGAACACGTAATCGTTGTGTTCTCCCAGGCAGGGGGGCGGCTTGCGTATGTTCATAGGGGTTTCGCTCATTTTCCAAAGCATCCCCGGGTAGAGGTGGGAGCCCGCCTCGCGGTGGGTCACTGCCTCGAAGAAGCCGCGGCTTGCCAACTGGGCGTCGTGTAAGGCGTCACGCTGGTCCAGTACAGGACCGGCTGCTACCCCCTCTTTTTGCAGTATGTACATCACCTCGTAGTTATCGTGGTGGCATGTCCATTCTTCTAAATATTTATCCAGCTCGTCCTGATTCTCCAGACGGAGTAGGGTGGTGGAGAAGCGCTCCTCTTTGCTCCAGGGGGGACTGCCCAGGGCATGGCACAACCCCTGCCATTCCTCATCTGACGATACGGCGATAACCACCCATCTATCCTCGCCCCGGCAGCGATAGACGCCGTGGGGTGCCATGGAGGGGTGGCGGTTTCCCAAAGGCTCTTGAACCCTTTTGTTCATGGTGTAATCCATAACCGACTCGGCGAGGTGGGGAACTACGGATTCGATTTGAGCCAGGTCGATGAATTGCCCCTTTCCCGTGCGTTTGCGGTAGCGCAGGGCACAGAGGATGGCGAAGGCAGCAGTAGCACCGGCGGCAGCGTCGGCGTGGAATATCAGCGATTGGGTGGTGGTGTAGTCCAGGTCAGGATAGCGTGTTAGCCAAGTGTGACCAGTCAGTGCCTGGAGTTGGGCGCCAAAAATGGAACAGTACTTGTGGGGTCCACTGCAACCTAGACCGGGCATGCTGAGATAGATGAGGGCAGGGTTTACCTCTTTCAGGACGTCGTAGGTTAGGTTCAGCTTTTCCATGGTGTCTGCGGCATTGCTCTCGAAGAAGATGTCGCTCACCTTTACCAATTTCTTGAAAACCTCAGCCCCCCGAGGTCTGGTGACGTCCATGCAGCAGCTCATTTTATTTCGACCCAGGGCATGGAACATGACGAAACGGTTCCAGGGTCTATCTCCCGCCCAGTGGTCTACGTAGGTCTGTATCCCTCCGGTACCGCCGAACGTTGCTCCGGTGGTGGGGACGAGGAATTGCGGCGGATGGGGCATATAACCCCTGGTGATTGTGGGGAAGTGGTGGATTGATTCCACCAATATAACCTCAGCTCCCAAATCTGCGAGGAGCATGGTAGCGAATGGTCCGGCGAATACCACTGGCATGGCAAGGATTCTAACCCCTTCCAAAGGCAGCTTAGGCATTTTATCAACCTCCGTCCATTTCGTCAGCCTAGATAATTCCACCTTCGCGTAGCTTCACTAAATCTTCTTTGTTATATCCCAGTTGGTTGCAGTATATCTCCTCGTTGTGCTGTCCCAAAAGCGGAGCCGGGTATCTGATCTTCCAGGGGGACTCCGACAACTTGAAAGGAGCTCCCGGGTAGGTAACTTTGCCTGTTTCGGGGTGGTCGATCTCTACGAAGTAGTCTCTTGCTTTAAGTTGGACGTTATCCAGCAGGTCCGCTGAGTTGTTCAGCGGAGCGCTGGCGATTTTGTATTTGAGGAAGATGTCAAACAGCTCTTGCTTATCGTGGTCGGCAAGCCAGGAGTACCAGATGGCGTCGAACTCCATGCCGGCTTCGGCGCTGTAGATATTCTGAAATCTGGGGTCATCCTTGAGTTCAGGCATCCCCAGCGCCTCGATGTACCTGTGCCACCATTGAGGCAGGCTGAGGGTATTGACGAAGCCGTCTCTACAGGGGTAAACACCCTGGGGCATGATTAGCATTCTGATTGCTTCTCGCGGAGGGGGCCAGCGAGTAGTGATTACACCGGCACAGGCGTAGCTCAAAATGTACATAATCCTTCTATCGGCGCTCCCTGCCTGGGTTTCCATTATGGATACGTCAACGTGCTGCCCCACGCCCTGGAATTCGGCGGTGAAGAAGGCGCCCAGTGTCGCTACAGCGGCTACGTTTCCCGCTTGATACTGGATTACGTTTCCACCGAGTTTCAGGGGTTCTCTGCCGGCTATCCCTGTGGAGTACATCTCTCCGCCCATGGCGTATTCGACGATCTCCGATGCTTTGAACTCGCTGTAAGGACCTGTTTGGCCGAAGCTGGAGACGGAAACCATCACTAGCTTCGGATTTATCTTTTTCAGGGTCTGGTAATCGAGTCCCAGGCTGGGCATAACGTGAGGTCTGAAGCCCTCCACCAGGATGTCGGTGTGTGTGACCAGGTCTTTGAGTATTTTCTGACCCGTAGCTGTTTTGAGGTTGAGGGTGATGCCTTTCTTGTTGGTGTTGAGGTGAAGGAATGTGCCGCTTTTTTCGGGGCTGGGGTCATCTTTGAAGAAGGGACCCATTGTACGTGCAGGGTCTCCCTTGCCGGGTCTTTCCACCTTTATTACGTCGGCTCCGTAGTCTGCCAGGAGCTTGGTGCAGTAAGGACCCGTTATGTGCCAGGTCAAATCCAGTACCTTGACCTCTGATAGGGCTTGCTCTAGCATGTTTTACCCCCTGCGGTTGTTGATGACAGGAACCAGGCGCTTCGTACAGCTATTATCTTACCTTTTCCAGAAAAGGGGAATCC
>CAYHAX010000265.1:0-3167 GCA_964354695.1 uncultured Dehalococcoidia bacterium | reverse complement strand
AATAATCTTCAATGAGCCGAGTCCCGACCGCTACGGCGATATGGGAGAGGCTAAAGCGGTCGTCGGTGTACTGGAAGAAGTAAGACCCGTCTATCGGGCTTTAACTGAGCAAGGACATCTCGTCACCAAAGCTCCTCTGTGCCCCCCCCTCGAACTAGTAGAAGAGAGACTCAGGACTTTGCAGGTTGACCTAGTATTCAATCTTTTCGAGGGATTCGAGGGCGCCCCGGAGACAGAAGCAGTGGTGGCAGGGATGATGTCAGATTTAGGCATACCTTACACAGGCAATCCCCCATCTACGCTGGCTCTGGCTCTGGATAAGGCAGAAGCCAAAGCAATTCTGGAAGCCGGAGGGATAAGTACGCCCAGGTACCAGACTCTGAGCCCCGAGACGCTGGAGTTGTTTAATTTGAACTTTCCCTGCATCGTTAAGCCTGTCGGCGAGGACGCCAGCCATGGGCTGTCGGAGGATAGCGTGGTGAACAATATCGAACAGCTTACGAAGCAGGTAACGGAGATAAGTCAACACTTCAAGGGTACTCTGGTAGAGGAGTTCCTCGAGGGTCGGGAATTCAATGTTACTGTGATGGGCAATGGGAAACTTTTTGTACTGCCTGTTGCTGAGATGATTTATTGTCTGCCCCCTGAGATGCCCAAGCTCTTGACCTTCGCAGCCAAGTGGCATCGGGAGAGCGTATATTATAAAGGAACTAAGGCAACCTGTCCTGCCGAGATTGGAGAAAGGGAGAGAGAGCTAATCTCTCAGATTTCCTTATCCGCCTTCAAACTGCTGGGGTGCCGCGGCTATGCCAGAGTGGATATGCGCCTGGATTCCGACGGGGTCCCCAATGTCCTGGAGGTCAACCCCAACCCCGACATATCCCCCGGTTACGGCTGCGCGCGCCAGGCTAAGGCAGCAGGCATGACTTATAATCAGTTTATCGAAAAGATAGTCATGTTTGCCCTCGAGGAACACTCATGCGCCCCCGCATAAGACCTATGAGCCTCAAGGATAAACCTTCCCTTATGCAAATCCTGCACAATACCCAAGAGTTCAAACCCAGCGAGGTGATTGTTGCTGAGGAACTCATCGACTGCTATCTGGGCGATGCAACGGGTGCTACCTATCCCACGCTGGTGGCAGAGATGAATTCTGAAATCGTCGGTTATATTTGCATGGGGCCCACTCCCCTTACCGAGGGGACATGGGATATATACTGGATGACTGTCGCCCTAGATAAACAGGGTAAGGGCATCGGTTCGGTTCTTCTGAAGTCTGCCGAGGATAAGATTCAAAAGGCTAAGGGAAGATTGATTTTCATCGAGACTTCCTCCAAGCCGGACTACGAGAAGACCAGGATGTTTCACCGCTCCCGCGGTTATGAGGTGGTCTGCCAGGTCGCCGATTTTTATGCCCCTGGAGATGATAAGGTGATTTTTCGGAAACGACTGGGGTTTTGAAATTACCGTGCTCCCCCCTTTAGCGAAATTCTAAATTCTAAACCCGAAATCCTAAACAATTCCCAAATCCAAATGCTACAAGGATTTTACATTCTGCATTTTGCCGGACTGCACTTCTTCAGTTAGCGTTCAGCCATCAGCTTTCAGCGGTCAGTGAGATTGCTTCGTCCGCCTCAGGCGGGCTCGCAATGACATTTAGGTAACCCCCCTCATCCTTCGACGACCCTTCGACAAGCTCAGGGCACGGCTCAGGACGGTGTGCAACCAAAGACATAGGTAACAGGTTAACCAACAACCTAGGTAACACTTCTCCTAATGGGGGTAGCTGGGATGGGGGGGGGGAAGGGGAGAGATGATTTGGGCGAGGGCACCTCGCCCCTACGAATTTGGGGCACAGCGTGCTGTGCCCCTACGCTCTGGATTCCTGCGCAAGCGGAATGATATTGGGGCTGCGAGGGGGCGGAGACGGGGATTGAAAAATGAAAATATTAAATTGCAGAGTGAAAATGCGGGATTTGGTGGAAACCATTAGTTAATATCTGGCGAAAACCACTATTTGGGGAGGTGAAGGGTATGCTAATGTCTAAGCAGGTAAGTGTTACTACCAGTAGCTTTTTATAGCCGTGAGGGTGATACGTGAGGCAAATGACAAACGAAGTCCTGCTGGAAACGATGCTGACTCTGCACCAGGTGGCGCATTTTTTGCATGTCAGTATGTCAACCGTGAGACGGTGGAGCGATAGCGACATGCTTAAATCTTACCGCGTTGGTCCTCGTGGCGACAGAAGGTATCTGCGAGATGATGTGCTGCGTTTTCTTGAGGAATCAACTTCGCATTTGAGGGAAGACAAAGAGATGAAAGATAGCAGCACAGGTTTGCTCGTTGGTGGGGGCTCTATTCCCAGGAAAGGAGCTCGGGATGGCTAAAAAGGGCAAGTCTCTGCGGGAGAAACATCACCGCCTGACCTCTACCGGGCTGTCGCAAGAGGGTGGAGACGGGCTGGAAACCTTGTCGCAGAAGGCTGGTGAGGCGATGCTGAGGAGCGAGAGGTATTTTCAGACTCTCATAGAAAACGCCCTGGACGCGGTCGCGGTCATAGGGAGCGACGGGAAGATTCGCTACGAGAGCCCAGCTTTCGAGCGAATCCTTGGCCATGAAGCGGGGGAAATGGTGGGCAGGAGCCCCTTTGACCTGGTTCATGCGGATGACATGCTAACTGCGGCGGAGCAATTTGAGAGATTAATGAGTAATCCTGAATTTACTCTGAATATCGAGGTGCGAGCTAAGCATAAGGATGGCACCTGGCATACCCTGGAGATCGTGGGTAGGAACCTTCTGAATGACTCTGCGGTGTCCGGCATTGTGGCGAACTTCCGTGACGTTACGGAGCAGAGGCGTATGGAGGAGGTGCTGCGCAAACAGGCACAAGATCTCGGTGAAAGGGTTAAGGAGCTCGGTTGTATGCAAGCTATTTCTGATATCGTTAGTAAGCGGGACGTTTCATTAGACGAAATGCTTCAGGGGATAGTGGATGTTATCCCACCAGCCTGGCAATGTCCGGAAATCACTTGCGCGCGAATCAGACTGGAAGGCCAGGAATTCGCCACGAGGAACTTTACAGCAACCGACTGGAAACAGACCAGCGACATTGTTGTGCATGGCAACCGTGTCGGTGCTGTTGAGGTCTGTTACCTGGAGGAAAGAC
>CAYHAX010000264.1:0-3635 GCA_964354695.1 uncultured Dehalococcoidia bacterium | reverse complement strand
TTAACTCCTGCCTCGGAGTATGCTCTTACTGCGGCGCGGGTGGTTGTTTCCACGTGAGTGTAGTCGTAATCTGTGTATGTCTGTTCCTCACCAGAAGTCGCAGCAATTTGTAGAGCCTTAATATAGACAGGATCACTCCTGAACTGCTTTGCCATGTCTGCACGACAGACGATGGCTGCTGCTGACCCATCGCTCACGCCGCAGCAGTCGAACAATCCCAAGGGCCAAGCAACGATTGGAGCATTCACTATTTGTTCGATAGTTACCTCTCTACGCAGATGGGCTTTCGGGTTCAGGGAGCCGTTGTGGTGGCTTTTCGCTGATACCGCAGCCAGCATCCTCTTGCCTTCGTCAGGGCTAATGCCATATCTGTTAAAGTATCTGGTAGCCAACATAGCGAACATCCCTGGCGCGGTCTGGTTGGCTCCGATAATCCTGTTTTTGGTGCCTATGGTCGAGTAGTGCGAGAATTCGGGAAGTCCCCCATAGCCGGTATCTTTCAGCTTCTCCACGCCAAGAGCCATAGCGATGTCGCAAGCACCTGCAGCCACAGCATAGCAGGCGCCCCTGAAGGCTTCCGAGCCGCTAGCACACATGTTTTCGACTTTGGTCACAGGAATGAAAGGGAGTTTCAGCGTTTGAGCCAAGGGCAGGGCGCTGTCCCCCACGCTGCCCGCCGTGAACTCGGGTCCACCCTGCCAGGCGGCTTGAATATCCTTCTTCTCAATACCGGCGTCAGCGATGACTTCCTTAAAGGCATCTATTATCAGGTCTTCCGGGCTCTTGTCCCAGAGCTCCCCGAAGCGTGTGCATCCCATTCCGATAATGGCAACTTTATCTTTTATTCCGTCTGCCACCATTGCCTCCTTCTGGGCTGATTCTAGTTATGTCCTTTTGTCGTCGTGTCTCTGTAGTTGCCCAATTTATTGGGCAGGTCTGCCTGATAAATCAGGCGACTACATTTTGATTATGCTCTCGGCGGCATAGCTTTCCAGAAATAGCCGTGAATGCCTCGCACTGTATCAACATATTTTTTCCGAAAGGTCATTTCCAAAGGCATGTCTACAGCGAGTGATTCCAGATTGCAATCGGTAATATTGAAAGCGAACCTTCCTCCTCCGTCGAATTCTACCACGCCATACATTTCAGGTGGACTGACGCTGTAAGCTAGGCTGTCACTTGTATAGCTAAAGAGTCTAGCCTTCTTGTCGGAGAAGCGATAGTATTCCATTTCGTCGATTGTCCCGCACTTGGGATTGGCACACACCCGTTGGTAAGGATACTGGGGAGTGCCGCAGCGCTTGCACCGAGCTCCACAGAGGGCCAGGATAACCTTTCGTTCCCTCCAAGCCATTGATACCTTAGTCGGGCCGACCTCTCCGCGGAAGCCCGCCTCCATAGGGATTATGTCGTGGAAGGAGGAGAACCTCTCGTAGCTGGTCAGGTCTTTCCTGGAGGCCAGGTGCTTTTTGACGCCCCTTCTATTTCTAGCCTTCTCTATGTGCTCAGTTGCCTGGAAGAACATGGCATCGGCTCCGTTGCCGTAGCTGGTGACGAGTATTTTGTCGCCAGGCTTGGCGTCCTCCAAGGCGGCAACAAGCATCAGCAGGGCGTGGGCGGAGCCAGTGTCACCTACGGTGGTGAGCATCTCCTTCTGAATTTGCTTGTCTTCAAGTTGCAGACCCTTTGTTATCCCCTGAAACTCTCTAAGGTAGATGCAGGGAATAACGACCTTGGCAAAATCCTTGATGTTCAGCTTGTATTTCTTCAACAACCCTGAAATAACCTCAGGGAGGAACTTCGTGTAGCCTTCGTCTCGAACCCACCTGTCTTCCCACATACGGTTGAACTTTTCACCGTCCGCTCTCCACTGGTCCATGAAGTCGTAGGTTAGTGTGTAGGAGCCCTCCAGGGTGGCGATGACATCGGAATCACCTACCATCAAAGCTGCGCCGGCCTCCCCAAAGATGACTTCCTGGGCGCTGCCGGGCCTGCCCAGACGGCAATCCGAGGCGCAAACAACGATATTATTCATTGAGCCTGCTTTTGCGGCGTCGCAGGCAGCAAGCAAGGCATGCGTTCCTGTTTTGATGGAATCGGTGAAGTCGGCGGCACGAATGTCAGGACGGAGGTCGAGTGCAGTGGCGATAATACCTGCGCTCTGCCTCTCCCTGTATGGTGGGGTAGTGGTGGCGAAGTACACGCCGCCTACTTTGTTCCTGTCGAAATCGGTGAGACAGTCAATGGAGGCAGCTACGGCCATGGTTACGCCGTCCTCGTCGTAATTAGCAACCGCTTTTTCGCCGGGTAAAGAGGTTGCTGAGGTTGACCATCCGGTGGCATTTGCGAGTATCTTGCGATTTATCCTCTGTAAAGGGATGTAGGCACCATAGGAAGTAATCCCTACCATTAAACCTCCTTTCGTCGCTAAAAATTATACCATTTCGAACGCTCTGGGGCAAGTAGCTTGTGAAATTAGGCACAAATTAAGTGGATATGGGATGGATAGGTGTGGTGGGTTTAACGCCTGGATTCCTGCTTCCGCAGGAATCCAGGCATGTAGCGGCGTGACTCCTGCCACGACGCTACAGTGGGCGAGGGCACCTCGCCCCTACTTTACGGAAACGAACTTTGTGACGGCTTGGAAGTACTGTTCCATGCCTGTCAGCATGATGTCGTTGTGACCGGCGTTGGGTACGGGCAACAGCCTCTTTTGTTTCGAGCCGATGTTCTGGTAGAGGATCTCTCCTTGCTCGAAGGGTATTATCTCGTCCCATTCGCCGTGGATTATCAGGGCGGGCATGGTTATGGAACGAATCCTGTCCATGAGGGAATTCTCGAACTGTTCCAGCCCGGGTAATGAGATGAAGCCGCCCAGATACATGAGCAGCCTTACCGCGCTGGCGAAGCCGCTCTCTATAATCAGCCCTTTTAGCTCTCTGGGGTAGCTCGACGCCAGCTCGGTAGCCGAGAGGCTGCCAAGGGACCTGCCCATGACAAACAGCGAGCCTGTGTAGCCGCTGGATTTGAGGGTGTCGCGAAAATACTTGAAAATGACATGGGAGTCAGCGATCGTGTTGGAGAATGACGGCATGCCGCCGCTCTGCCCATAGCCACGGTAGTCCGCCACGAACAGGTTGATGCCCCGTTTGTTATACAGGGTGGCAATCCAGTCGTAGTCGTAGATCACCTCGCCGTTACCGTGGAAGTACAGGATGGAGGACGCGCTTTCGTTTGCAGGATAGAGTCGGCAGCCTACGGAGACGTTCTTTTCCACGGGCACCGAGTGGTCGCTGGCTTTGCCGGGCGGCGGCGTATAGTCCTCTCTGGGATAAAAGACGAATTGAAGGATATGCGGCTGGTCGAGCAGCGAATAATCAACATTCTTGGACATGGGCAAGGTTATTTTAACACCCAGTTTGCGTGCGTCAACATGGGTAAGTGGAGGTCGTTTAGCAACAATTGAAAAATCACCCCGAGAAAGGTGGGGGGTGGGTATAGCGAGATAGCCATGAAGCTGTTATTGTTAAGTAAAGAAATACTGGAGGCTAAGATATGGCAAAGATGAGATGTAAAGAAACGAGGGGGAACTCCTTCTTCGGCAACTTTCTCTATGAGCAGAAGGTATCCAAAGA
>CAYHAX010000263.1:0-2030 GCA_964354695.1 uncultured Dehalococcoidia bacterium | reverse complement strand
GTTTAGGATTTCCCTTTGGTCGTTTGAGTTTTCAGCCAAACGACCAAAGGGCCAATTGCACCTCGACCCCATATATGCTAATATGTCATCGTGTTTGCTCGCTCCGATAGACTCTTCGAAAGAGCCCCCTCTCATCCCGTTTTAAACCCTCTCATCAGATTCAAAATCCCGCAGAATTCTCTTATCATGCCCATGTAATGCCCGAGCGCTAAGTTCAAGGAGAGCAAAGAGAGTATGAAGGCACATGAATATCAGGCGAAGCAACTGATGGCAGAGTTCGGGGTGCCTGTGCCCCGAGGCTCGGTAGCCAAAACGCCCGCCGAAGCTAGAAAGATAGCCACTGACCTCGGCGGGAAAGTAGTCGTCAAAGCACAGGTGCACGCAGGGGGACGGGGCAAAGCCGGAGGCATCAAGGTCGTCTCCTCGCCCGGCGAGGCGGAGCAGGCAGCCAGGAAGCTGCTCGGCTCGAGTCTGGTCACTCATCAAACCGGCCCTCAAGGCGTGCCGGTAAGCGCCGTGCTGGTTGAGGAAGCCATAGATATCAAACGGGAGCTCTACCTTAGCATCGTGATTGACGGCGTCGCAGGACTGCCCGTGATTATGGCAAGCGAGGCTGGCGGCATGGACATCGAGGAGGTAGCCCGCACCACCCCCGAGAAGATATTGAAGACCTATGTCTATCCCGGGATAGGCGTCCGCCCCTACCTGGTACGCAGTTTAGCTTATGGTCTGAACCTGGCATCGGAGCAAATGAAATCAGGCACCGACCTTATAACGAACCTCTACAAGCTGTTCCAGGCAAAGGACTGCTCGCTCGCTGAGATAAACCCACTGGTAGTCACCGCGGACGGCAGGGTGTTGGCAGCGGACGCCAAGCTCAACTTCGACGATAATGCCTCCTATCGACAGAAGGCAATAGAGGCGCTGCGCGATATCTCCCAGGAAGACCCCCTCGAGGTGGAGGCTAAAGGCAAGGGCATCGAGAACTACATCAAGCTGGATGGCAGCATTGGCTGCCTGGTGAACGGCGCGGGGCTGGCGATGGCGGTGCTCGACCTGCTCCGTCAGGAGGGCGGCAACGCAGCCAACTTCCTTGATATCGGCACCATAAACGACCCTGAGCGTGTGGTTCAGGCAATCGGCATCATAAACTCAGACCCCAATGTAAAAGCGATGCTGATAAATATCTTCGGCGGCATGGCACGCACGGATGTTATCGCCCAGGGGTTGGTTACAGCGCACAAGCGGATGGAGATAAAGGTACCCGTCGTAGTCCGACTGGCAGGCACCAATGTCGCCCAGGGGAATAAGATACTCGACGAATCGGGTTTGAAACTCATCAGAGCCAGCAATTTCCGAGAGGCTGCACAGAAGACTGTGGCAGCATTGAAAAAATCCTAACGAGGTATTTGCCGTGAGTATTTTAATCGACGAAAAAACCAGACTTTTGGTACAGGGCATCACCGGCGGCGAGGGGAGCTTCCATACACGCCGCTGTATAGATTACGGCACCAGGGTGGTCGCAGGCGTCACGCCGGGCAAGGGCGGAGCCACCGTCGAAGGCGTACCTGTGTTCAATACCGTTCAACGGGCGGTAGCCGAGACCGGCGCCAACACCAGCATCATCTTCGTACCGGCTGCGTTCGCTGCCGACGCCATCCTGGAGGCTGCCGACGCCGGCATTTCGCTTGTAGTCTGCATCACCGAGGGCATTCCCACCCTGGACATGGTCATGGTTATGAGCTACCTGAGACAAAAGGGAACTCGCCTCATCGGACCCAACTGCCCCGGACTGCTCTCCGCAGGGAAGTGCAAGGCGGGCATAATGAGCGGAGACATCTTCCTGAAAGGGAACGTGGGCGTGGTCTCGCGCAGCGGGACGCTGACCGACGAAGCGGTCAGCCAGCTTACCGCGCTGGGCATCGGGCAAACCACCTGCATCGGCTTGGGCGGAGACCCCATCATAGGTACGGTCTTCATCGATGCCCTGGAGCTGTTCCAGAAAGACCCCGAGACCGAGGCAGTGGTGC
>CAYHAX010000262.1:0-5462 GCA_964354695.1 uncultured Dehalococcoidia bacterium | reverse complement strand
GCCCAGTTGAAATCGAGCCCGGCGGAGAAAGCACTTCCTGCCCCTGTCAAGATAATCGCCCTGATTTCCTTATCCTTGGCTACCTCATCGAACGCCATGTCTATCTCGCCCATCATCTCCATATTGAAAGCGTTGCGTTTCTCCGGGCGGTTCAGAGTAATGGTCGCAATATCTTTAGCCTTCTCAACTGAAACCATCTTGTAAGGCATTACCGTCTCCTGGAGACTTATTGAATAATCAGTCTCTCGACGCCAGCATTCGTGCCAACGGACCGTTAACGGTTAAAAGCTCCTCCGCCTCGCGGAGGATATTGTCAATCAACTCCTTGACGGTGACGACCTTGGTGATGGCTCCCACCGCCATCGAGCCTCCCATGACTGGCATGGGGCGTGATGTAGAGTGTGGCTTGGCGTCACCCACCAGTTGGTAAACCTCTTGTTTCCTGGTCAACTCGTCAAGTCCTGGCGGAGGTGGTGCGAAAACCCGATTTCGCACCTCAGGGTCGTAGGGGTTGGCATTCACTAGTGCTTGTTTGTAGCGTTCGGAGATGGGGCACTCCTTGGTAGCCATGAAAACAGTGCCGAGGTATACCCCCTCTGCTCCCATAGCCAGTGCTGCAAGGAAGGTGCGTCCGTCTCCAATTCCACCGGCAGCTATTACAGGTATCTTTAATATCTTCGTCGCCATGCTCACGGTGGTCAGAGTGGTCAAATGATTGGCGGCTTTCTCCCCCTCCCCTTCGATTCCAACTATGACCAAAGCATCCGCGCCATGACGCTCAGCAGCTAAAGCATGCTTTATGGTGCCTGTCTTGTGTATCCAGGGTATCCCAGCCGCTTTGATAATTTTACCGTGCTCCTCTGCTTTATAGGCAGAGGTGAATATCGCCGCTACCCCTTCCTCTATAGCCGTATCGCGCAGTTCGTTTATCTTTGGGTGACCTATGAGCGACAGGTTCACGCCGAAGGGCTTATCTGTCATAGACCTGGCTTTGCGTATATCTTTCTTCAGCTTGTCTGTGGTCCCCAATGCGGTAGCTTCGATGATGCCAAAGCCTCCTGCTTCGGAAACAGCCGCTGCTAATGTAGCTTTACCGAATCCACCGAATGCGCCTTCGATGATAGGATACTTACAACCTAATATATCAGTTACCCTGGTTTTCCATTCCATGTGGTGGACTCCTGACTTACCAGCTTCTGGGCAATCCCAGCCCCATTGCGCAGACAAGGTTCCTCATTATCTCCGAAGTGCCTCCGGCCATGTTCAGCCCCAGGCATTGCTGGTATTCCTTTTCATATCTGCCCTTCAGCGGCGCCCATCTGGACTCCTTAACCTGCGCATAAAGTCTGATTATCTGACAGGCGCTGAAGGTGAAGCGTTGTACTGTTTCAGTGGCGAGTACCTTTGCCGATGCGGCCAGGGGTGCAGCCATCACTAGGCCGCCCTTAATCTGGTTCCAGAGCACGAAGTAAGAGAAAGCACGGCCCACATTTATCTCGATTGCCATCTGAGAAAGCCTGTTTCTGACGAGATGGTTTTCAGACAGCGCCTTGCCATCCCGTTTTGTATCCTGGCAGAACTCTACCAACTCCTCCAACTCTCGCCTCAGATACGAGAACAGGGCAATCATGGAACGCTCGAAATTAGAGGTCATTTGTGAGGCAATCCAGCCCTGGTTTTCCTCCCCCACCATGTTGCGTGCGGGAACACGCACATCATCGAAAAACACCTCGTTGAACAGGTGCGAGCCATCCATGCTTAGTATAGGTCTGATGGTGAGCCCTGGAGTTTTCATATCGACCAGGAAGAAGGATAGCCCCCGACTCCTCTTCTCCTCAGGGTTTGTTCTGGCGAGCAGGAAGCCCCAGTCGGCGCGGTGAGCGCCGCTGCTCCATATCTTCTGACCGTTGACTATGTAATTGTCTCCATCCCTCAAGGCACGTGTGGTGAGGGAAGCCAGGTCGGAGCCCGCGCCAGGCTCGCTCCACAGTTGAGTCCAGAATAGTTCTGCACGCGCTATAGGAGGCAGGTGTTCCCTTTTCTGCTCCTCATTTGCGCTTACGAGAAGGGTGGGAGCCAAAAGCGTTATGCCCCAGTGGTCAACTCCCGCTCCCTGGTGGTACCCCATAACATCACTGAATACAAATTGTTCTACAAGTGAAGCATCCTGCCCGCCATATTCCTTGGGCCAGGGACGGGAGATCCAGCCCTTTACCGCCAGCTTCTTTGCCATTTGCTTGTGAAATCTCCAGCACTCATCCAGTCCGAATATGGCTTCCATGGACGTTCCCCATTCCGGTGGAGCGTGCTTCATTTCCTCTCTGAAGAAAGCGTCGAATTCTTTTCTTAACGCTTCCTCTTGCGGGGTGAATCGGAAGTCCATTCTGTCTCCTCTCTATCTGCCAGTTCACACTACCACTTTTTCCAACTCCTCAAGGAAGGCTGCGCGACCCTTCCCGTATCTCTCCCTTTCCACAAGTATCGCTGTCCCCTGCCCTAGACCCCCGGGGATAGATGCCAGCCCGTATCTGGAGTTCCGACGATTCATCTCATGAGCCATGGCTCCAAGCAGCCATATCCCACTTGCTCCCACAGGGTGCCCGATGCAGCAGGCGCCACCATTGACGTTTACCCTCTCCGGGTCAATGCCCAATTCTTTTATCAGTACCAGAGGCACTACTGCGAAGGCTTCGTTTGTCTCCCAGAGGTCTATATCGCCTGCAGACAGTCCCACCTTCTCCAGGGCTCTCTTAGATACCAAGCAAGCACAATATGGCGCGCTCTGAGGATTGCACCCTCCCCAGGCGAGTGATCTTACAGTAACCATTGGCTTCAAGCCCAGCTCCCGGGCTTTCTCCTTGGACATGAACATCGCGACAGCGGCTCCATCCGTCTCTTTAGAGGAACTCGCTGCGTTAATCTTGCCATCCGGCTTGTAAGTAGGTGGCAAAGAGCGTATCTTCTCGATGGTTGAGTCCGCCCTCACACATTGATCGTAGTCAAAGAGCGCTACCGTTCCGTCTGGCAGCTTGCCCTGCACGGGGATTATCTGGTGCTTGAATTTACCCTCTCTCTGGGCTGCCACAGCTCTCAGGTTGCTTCGCAGCGCCCACTGGTCCAACTCCTCCTTGGTAATCTTAAACATGTCAGCGATATATTCAGCGCCGAGACCCAGGCCCATAACGGCGCTGGGGTCGATTCTATCGAATATCTTGGGATTTGGCATCCAGCGTGCGTTGAATTCTTTCGCAAGCTCGAATAAATCGGCGTCGGGGGTGATTACAGGATTAGGGAAATGGGAGAGGCTCTCAAGTCCACCGGCGACAATGATTTCTGCCTGGCCTGATTCAATAGCCATTGCTGCAACATGAGCGCCTGCCATACTGGAACAGCAGGCTCGTTCAACACCCATGCCCGGAACCTCGAAAGGAAAACCAGCCGCCAGAGCAATATTTCTGGCGATATTTGCTTGCTCTCCAATCTGAGTTGGTGTGCCGATGATAATGTCATCTACCGTTGCGGGGTCAACCTTGGTTCGTTCCATCAATGCCCGGACAGCGATAATTCCCAGGTCATCGGAACGAACGTCTGCAAAAAAACCGGGCTTCTTCTTGCTTGCCCGGCCGAAGGGCGTTCGCACGAAATCTACTATTACCGCCTCTCTTAGTTTGGCCATTTCTTCACTCCCCTAGCTTTTTATTCTGTCTTGTGTAATCGAGTGCAAATAACACATCTGCCCCAAATGCTTACCCCTTTTTCATCAGTTGCACCGCTTCGAGCAACTCCGGCTTCATACGCAGGGGGGAGAACGAGACCAGCCCGAGGAGGAACTTGTAAGCCACATCTTGGCGCCATGCACCTGCTTTCGTCTCCCATCGCTTAAGCGCAGGGTCTTTCTGCGCTGTATCACGAATAGCACCCCATCCTGCGATCATATCGCCTCCTGTCCAGATGTGGATGACTTCGTTGCTATCGGACTCACCCGCCGCCACCTGATAGCACCCGACAAGCTGCATACCCCATCTTTTTGCCATAGGGACTAGCTCCTTTTTGATTGCGTTTGTATATTCATCGACTTTGCCTGGGAAAACCCGAGCTACACAGTGCAAATAAAAGGTAGACTTATAATCTCCTTTCTGGATCTGCGCTAGAGTGGGGGAGAATGGGGCAGGCTCCAGCACTTTTCCTACCCAATCGGTTCGGTACCGTATGGACTCCAGCTTCCAGGTCTTCATCCAGGGGTCTTTATCAAGGAATTCCTGTATTCGATCCAGTGCCGCCCAATCATCCACCTCCCAGAGGGCTATGTTTTCGCTGTAGCGGATCCCCACTTTGAATAGCCCAACCAAGCGCAACCCGATTTTCTCCACCTGAGGTACATAATCGGTCCCGAATATATGCCAGAACTCATCTTCTGTCCAGGGAACAATTGTCAGTGTTTCATGTAGATAAAGCATTATGCCTCCCTCTTACCTCAACTTATAGCACTTTGCCTTCCAATCTTAATAAATCAATGTAGTAGCGACCAATAGGCAGGGGTCCAGAATTTGTAGCTCGACTCCGTGCGCCAGGCAATTGCCTTTGCCGCCCACTTCTGAAATGCCGGGTCTTTGAGCCGCTCATCCCGCATTTTTCCCCAATGGGCCCAGTTCTTCACCGCCCACAAACTTGTGATCTCGCCTGACCGTCCGCAGGCACCGTACCACCGATAGCAACCGGCCAGCTTCATCCCCCGCTTTTCCTCCATGGGCACCAGTTCCCTTTGCATCGACTTCAGGAACTCGTCCATCTTTCCGGGCAACACCCTATTTTGCTCCCAGTAATAGAACGCATTGCCTGTGAAATCCCCCTTTTTCTGTCTTTTTTTAATCGTTTCCACAGTGGGTGAGAAGGAGATAGACTCTATCCAGCTATCATACCAATCCTGCCGATATTTCAGTGCCAACCGCTGCCATGCCATTCCATCGAGGTCCTTAAAGGTGAAGCCGCCAAGACTGTCTACAGAGACAGCCTCCTCTCCGAGTTCCCACAGTGCGAAGCCTTCACGGTGTCGAAAGGCATTCTTGAAAAAGCCCACCGTCTTCACGTAGCGGTTCCAGCCAGCTACAAGGTGATTGGCAGCAGCATCTGTATACTCATCTATCATGCCAGGCTGCACGTCCAGGAGTTCGTGTAGATAAATCATGCTCCCTGTCTCTCCTTTCTCTAAGTGCTAATTCGGTTCATTCAAGAGCACCTGCTATGAGCAAGTCTGCAACCTCATCGTCGGACATCCCCAAGATCTCTTTCAGAACGTATTCGTTATGCTGACCCAAGCAGGGGGCTGGCATGGTAAGCTTATGAGGTGTCTTCGAGAAGCGATAAGGCGGAGGATGGTAGGTATGTGGCCCTATCTCGGGGTGTTCCAGAATCATATGAGTGCCCCGGTGGTTTAACTGAGGGTCTGCCACCAGGTCTTCGCC
>CAYHAX010000261.1:0-2887 GCA_964354695.1 uncultured Dehalococcoidia bacterium | reverse complement strand
AACGAATTTTTGATATGGCACCCTTCGGCTATCGATACAGGTCCGCGGACAGTGCTGTTCTCTATCTTGGCTCCGTCTTTTATCTCCACCCTGCCCACTATTTTGCTCTTGGAGTCTATCTCACCTTTCACGGCGCGTTTGAGCAGGCTATCAAGCACAACCCGGTTTGCTTCAAGAAGGTCATCCTTCTTCCCTGTATCCAGCCACCAGCCTGTAAGAATGTGGCTTCTGACGGTTTTACCCATGTCTAGGAGTTTCTGGATGGCGTCGGTTATTTCGAGTTCGCCGCGCCAGGAGGGTTTGATTTGAGCTATCGCCCGGTGTATTTCTGGGGTGAACAGGTAAATCCCAACTAAGGCGAGGTTAGTCTTAGGCTCCTTTGGTTTTTCTACTAGATGAACCACCTCTCCCTTTGCATTTAGCTCGGCGACGCCGAAGAGGCGAGGGTCCGGAACTTCCTTGAGTAAGACTAATGCGTCTGGAGAGTGGCTTTTAAACTCCTGAACAAAGCTCTTGACACCGCCTTCGATGAGGTTATCACCAAGGAACATAAGGAACGTGGAGTCTCCTAGAAATGAATGAGCGGTTTTCACGGCATGAGCCAGCCCCTGAGGCTCGGCTTGCAGTATATAAGTTATTCGGCTTTCCCAGCGTGCGCCATCACTCACGGCTTCTCTGACAAAGTTGCCGGTTTCTGGCGAGATAATGATACCAATATCCGTGATGCCAGCTTCTTTAACTTGATCAAGTACATAAAATAAAATGGGCTTATTGGCGACAGGGAGGAGTTGTTTAGGGATAGTGTGAGTGATAGGCTTAAGCCTTGTCCCTTTCCCGCCTGCCAAGATTAAGGCTTTCATGGGAACTCTCCATCGCGAGATTATATAAAGTATACCTAGATGAAAAGAAATAGTAAAGGCAACCAAAACGTGATTGTTGACGAGGAGGATGTCCACCTGCTGCTGGAGCATGCCATCACCACATGCCTGCGCGTGATGAGCATGTGGCCCAGCCATGCGCATGTCAAATCGCCTGCTCTGGCTGGCGGGAAAACCGATGCTAATCGTCCAGCAGCGCTGGTTGAATCGTAAAGCGCTGCGCTCGGGGTGGGTTCAGGGAAACCCCATCAGTCTCGCTGTGAATCGGTTGACTGGATTGGCGATGGTTATACCTCCGTCCACCAGTATTGTCTGTCCTGTTATATAACTTGCACTTGGCGATACCAGAAAGGCTGCCATCTCGGCGATATCTTCGGGTTCACCCCATCTGACCATCGGGATTTCCTTATAGAATTCCGGCGCTACCTCGATCAGCATCTGTCCCATTGCTGTTCTGATGACTCCAGGTGCGATGCAATTGACTGTAATTCCCTTCGGCGCTAATTCGAGCGATAACGATGTGGTGAAGGCAATGATGGCGCCCTTCGCTGCAGCGTAGTGAGAGCTGAAGACCTGTCCCTGGAAGCCGTCCATAGAGGAGATGTTGATTATCCTGTCACCTGTTTGCATAGATTTGATGACAGCTCTGGCGAAGAAGAACATACCATCGCAGTGAACTCCGAACATTCTGCGCCATTGCTTCGTGGTCATGTCGGCAATGAAACAGCCTTCGGCGATGCCGGCGTTGTTGACCAGGATACCTATGTTCCCCAGTTGTTTTTTGGTCTCTTTGACTGCCTGATTAACCTGTTTCTCACTGGCCACATCGCATTCGATGGCTACAGCCTTGCCCTTCAGCTTCTTAATCTCGTTGGCCACTTTCTTGGCACCCACAAGGTTCATATCCACGACAGCTATTTTTGCCCCTTCTTTTGCGAGTCGGAGAGCAATGGCCCGCCCCATACCTGAGGCGGCGCCTGTTACTAGAGCAACCCTACCGTTTAATTTGCCTGGCATCTCATCACCTCTCTCTTTGCAATTTAGCTGTGGTTACCAAATGCTAGTCGGTGATGGGATGGATGTCAAGGCTCGTGCCCCGTTTCTTGGTCATAGTACAACCAGATTCCTCAGGGTTATGAATTTCGCCCTTGTTTTTCTCCCTGAAAATCGAGTTTTGAGTCAGCTTCGGGGCAACGTGTTTTTGCGCCTTAAAATGGAAACGACTCTATATCTGGGATGCAAAACCACGTTTTTACGTGTGAAGTGCCCCGACGGCCTGATTGAAATCCTTAAGTTGTGGGATAATAATAGAACATTAGTTCTTATGGTGTCAAATGGTGTCAAGAGGAAAATGACAGACGGGGAAATTCGAAATCCTAATTCCTGAACCCTAAACAGTTTTGAAGCTGTCGGCGGTCAGCTTTCGGCGGGGGAACGGAGAGCGGAAATGAAGAATGCAAAGTGAAAAATGGGGGTAGGGTTTACTGCAGAGGGCGCGGAGAACGCAGAGAGAAAGATATGGGATTAGAGATGGGATTGGAGAGGGTAAAGGGCAAGGATTAATAAATTCAGACTTAAAAGCGCAAAATGAAAAGTGGGATGGGGCGAGGCAACCTCGCCCCTAGATTCGCGTACTAATCACGGTCAACTTCACTATGTTGGGGGTTTCTGGTATAATGTTGAACGTTATGGCGGTGTGTGCTAATTGAATTTTACCCCTGCCTGCTCAGCAGGAAGGGGTCTTTTTGTGGCTTACGGCAGGTCAGTGTAGCATTGTTAGGAAAATACGCTTTTCCTCCGTTCGCCCTGAGCTTGTCGAAGGGACCGTTCATGGTTCGACAGGCTCACCACGAACGGGCAGAAAGGCTTATCACGAATGGGCAGAGAGGCTCATCGGGAACGGTCTTGTAAAAGCACTGTGTTGAAAATGGCATTTTCATGCACTGCGGTGCTAATATGAATGAGCATGATTGATTTTGAAGGTGACGAGAAAATATGAGGATATGCCT
>CAYHAX010000260.1:0-2400 GCA_964354695.1 uncultured Dehalococcoidia bacterium | reverse complement strand
CAACCAATCCTGCAGATTCACTGGCATCAGATACATCTGCTCCCTGTTGCATTCAATCAAGTTGTACGCCATCTCTGCCACCTTCTCCAGATGCTTCTATTTTACCACTCGAAATCATCTGTGAGGAGGGGTTTGTGCAACAGGCTCCACTAATATTTTATAGCTGGTAAACCCTAGTAATTAATAGCATAGTCCAGCAATGAAACCTTCTTGTAGGTGGTCTCATTACCCAGCTTGCATACTGATACCGCCTTGGGTACGTAGCGGTACTTCGTAACCTCTTTTGTCTCCACCTGACTCTGCTGCCAGCTCCAACTCGCTTCGGATTTAATCAGCTTGTTGGCAAACACGGATACAGTGTTGTCGAACACGAAATAGTAGTAATCGCTGGTCTTAGGAATGAAGCTGAAAGAGTAATCTGTTATTTTGCCGGGAGCTACAACAGCCTGGTAGGTCTGCCCGTCTCTCCATGCAAGGTAATTCTGCTGGTCGAATACATAGAAAGCGAAGTCACCGCCTGCGAGCGAAGTTACATTGCCTTTGACCAAATTATTGATCTTACCTGCAACATCTATGAAGTACTTAGCGTACTCGTGTTTGTTAGCATCAACAGCAACAGTTACGGAATAAAGCGCCTCCTGCTTGGATAAGAGGGTGGTGGATTGCTCAAGCTCTGTGTAAGCTTCCTGCGCATAATACATTTCGATTGAGGTTTGAGCCTTGGTTACAGTGGTTGCCACTTCTCTGAGAGGCACGACACCGATGACTACAACGGCGATTATTAGAACGATAGCTAGAACTAAGGCGATTCGTCTCCACATGACTACAACCTCCTAATTTGAATTAGCTAGGGCAGGTATCTTTCTATTCCCCCCCCTTCTACAGGGAAACCCCGCTGCTTCGTTGCCGCTATATACTACCACAATTTGAAAACCAAACAAATAGCCTTCTATGCAAGCCTCCCAGGCGCTGTTGCCTTGACGACTCGGCTCTTAACACCCCCACCAGCACCGCTCGAAATCGAGGGGAAAAGATAAGAAAAGTGAGGAAAAATAGATTAAAGGGGACTCGTTTGACAAGGTATAGCTCGGAATGTAGAATCGGGCTCGGGAATAGGAATGAGAAGCAAGTACGATGTGGTCATAGTTGGCGGCGGTCCTGCAGGCATCTTCGCAGCCATCGAGTTAAGCCTCAAAACCAGCCTGCGCATATTGCTCCTCGAAAAGGGGAGAGACCTCCATTTCCGCAGATGCCCCATCATTGGCAAGAACCGAAGCTGTCCCCCGTGTTCGCCCTGCGACCTGGTCAGTGGCTGGGGCGGTGCCGGAGCGTTCAGCGATGGCAAGCTGACTTTGTCACCACACGTGGGCGGTCAGCTCGAAAGCTACCTGGGCGAGAAAAAGGCTTCCGATTTAATAAGTTACGTTGATGAGATATACCTCAAATTCGGTGCCTCCAATGAGGTCTATGGCGCTGGCGCTGAGGTGGAGCATCTGAGTAAGAAAGCCAAAGCAGCAGGCTTGAGGCTTATCCCCGCGCCGATACGGCACATGGGCACAGAGCAGTGCCGGGATGTTTTGAAGGATATGCGTCAGTTTCTCTCCACCCGCATCGAGAGTCAGACCGACACTGCTGCCACCTCTATCATTAGAAGGGATGGCGTTATCAAAGGCGTCCAGACCGATGACGGGCAACACATAGAGGCACGCTATCTCATAGTAGCCCCGGGCAGGGAGGGCGCCGACTGGCTTCTCAAGGAGTCTGCCAAGCTCGGACTAACATTACATAATAATCCTATAGACGTTGGGGTCAGGGTGGAGATGCCTATAACAACGCTCGAGAATCTGACCGAAAAACTCTACGAGGTCAAGCTTGAGTTTCATTCCCCTACCTTCGGAGACCGCATCAGGACCTTCTGCATGTGCCCCGCCGGCGAGGTCACCATGGAGACCACCGGAGGGCATGACCCCGTGATAACCGTGAACGGACATAGCTACTCACATCGCAAGACGGGGAATACCAACTTCGCCCTTCTGGTCAGCGCCACCTTCTCCCCGCCGTTCCGCGAGCCTATCGGCTACGGCAAATACCTCGCCCGCCTTGCCAATATCATAAGCGGCGGCGTGATTGTGCAGAGGTGGGGCGATTTGAACCGGGGACGCGGCTCCACTTCGAATGACATCGAGGAAGGCAAGGTGAAGCCAACCCTGAAGAGCGCCACGCCGGGCGACCTCGGCTACGTGCTGCCCTATCGCTTCCTCAAAGGCATCAGCGAGATGCTGACAACTATGGACAAGCTGGCGCCGGGCGTTACCTCTCCTGACACCCTCCTTTACGGCGTCGAGGTCAAGTTCTACTCGTCCCGCATCGAGCTGACCGAGAATCTGGAGACCGAGATAC
>CAYHAX010000259.1:0-11662 GCA_964354695.1 uncultured Dehalococcoidia bacterium | reverse complement strand
TGTCTATATACTGCCCCTTGCCTGTCCTCTCGCGATAGTATAGAGCGGAGAGCACTGCAAAAGCTCCATGAATTGCGGAAGTAACATCGAGATAGGGCGTCTGCTCGCCCAGCACCCTCTCGCCGGGGTAGCCAATCAGACTCGAATAGCCGCAGAGAGCGCCCAGAGAGGGGGCGTAGGTAACGATGTCGTATAAGGGACCGTACTGCCCCGCCGCAGGCAACGATATCATGACAAGCTGAGGATTGACCTTGCTCAGCTCCTCATGGGCAAGTCCGAGTCCCCTCAATCCTTGGGGCGAAAAGTTGTCCAGGGCTACATCGCTTATCTGAATCAACTGCTTTATCAACCCCAGTCCCCTGGGAGTCGACATATCCACGGTGATGCCCAGCTTGTTGCGATTGATGCTGTGGAAGACGAAGTCCGTCTCGGGACCCACGGTGGAGCGCCCCGGTGTCAATCTGGCGCTATCCAGGCGCTTGTTGGTCTCCACCTTTATCACCTCGGCGCCCATATCTGCCAGAATCTCGCCCAGCAGCGGTCCCGCCCAGACCCACGAAAAATCAACCACGCGGTAACCTGTCAAAGGATAGTTAGCCATTTCAGACATTTCTCCCTTATTGCGTTAGATAATCCCGCCCCGGCGCAGCCTCACCAAATCCTCCCTGGAATAACCCAGGCGGTCGCAGTAAATCTCCTCGTTGTGCTCGCCCAGAAGGGGCGCAGCGCGGTTGACCTGCCAGGGGCTCTGCGAGAGCTTATAGGGCGCACCGGGATACTTCAACACGCCTGTCTTGGCGCGCTTTTTCTCCACAAAATAGCCCCGCTCCGCAAAGTGATTGTCGTGGGCAACCTCAGCGATGTTCCTCACCGGAGCGAAGGTAATCTGGTTGCGGCGGCAAATCTCGAAGAGCTCGTCCTTTGTCTTATCTATAATCAGGGCTTCCACCAGCGCATCCATCTCGTCTGCATGTTCCAGCGCCACCATGATGCGGTCTCTGTACTTGGGATCGGTCATCCAGGGCGGGCTTCCCATAGCCTCGAGGAATCTCTTCCACTGGAAGCCCTGGATGGCGATAAGGCACATATAGCCGTCCTTGCAGGAGAGGATGCACCAGGGGTAAACGCTGATGGTGCGGTGCCCCGATCTCATGCTCTTCCTGCCCTCGAAAACGCCGAGGTGCACACCGTGACCGAGGTGGATGGTAGCCCAGACCTCAGCCTCCGAAATATCAACGTGCTGCCCCTCGCCTGTGGAGCGACGGGCAAAAATAGCGCCCATAGTCGCTGTAGCGCCCATGGCTCCGCTCTGGTAATGGCTCTGGGAAAGCGGAGGGGACAGAGGCTCGCGGTCAAACTCGCCGGTGCGCATGCTCTGCCCGCCCAGACCGGCGGTATTGATGGCATGTCCTTTATAGTCCCTGTAAGGTCCCGTCTGTCCGAACGGCGTAATCGAAGTTACGATGAGACGGGGGTTCACCTTCTTCAGGCTCTCATAGCCCAGACCAAGCTCAGCCATCTGCTGGGGCGGGTTATTCTCCACGAAGACATCGGCATCTTCCAGCAGCCTCTTAGCGATTTTCTGACCCGTCTTGGTCTTCACGTCAAGAGTGATACCCAGCTTGTTTGTATTTAGATATAAGTAGAGCCCGCTTTTCTCAGGGTGAGGCTCATTATTAAGGAAAGGACCGTGTTGCCTGGATTTATCCCCCGAGCCGGGCGGCTCCACTTTTATGACCTCGGCACCGAGGTCAGCCATCATCTTGGTGCAGTAGGGTGCGGAGATAAAATTGCCCAATTCAACGACCTTCAAACCTGACAGCGCCCGTTCAGACACCTGCTAAACCTCCAGTCTTAGCCGTGGCTATCTCACGCAACAACCCTAGATTGTTCTGGCAAAGCCAAGATATTATTACTTAATTCCCTCGTTTGAGCAAGAGGGATGAAGGGCACAAAGAAGAGGCATCCGCCAGAGTTTCAGGGATTCTCAGTTTTTCTGGGGAATCCTCAGCATCGCAAACCGGGGTGTCAATTCCTTTTCATGCTTTTAAGGAGTTGAAATACTCTGGGGAGCTGCAGCAGAGTCAGCCCTGTATTAATCATCAGGGTTCCTACAATGCCGGGATTCGTAAGGTTGGAGATGCTGGGATTGAGGTCGGAAAATTCTAGGTACTTCTTCCAGAGTCCGAGGTCCCAGATTTTAAACTCATTGGTATCCAGCAACGTGCGGACAATCTCTTGCGTTTTCCTGAACCAGCCGTACTCCCTCATTATGGCATCTTCATAACCAGCGGCATCATCCCAGTGCTCCGTAAGGAGTTTGGCTGAAACCATGGCTGGAACCATGCCTGAGCCAGTTAGCGGGTCGACAAGCCCCCCTGCTTCTCCTATAGCCCACACATTATTTTTAGCAAGGGGAAGGATAGGACCAGTGACCCTTACATATCCCTGACAACTGCATATAGTCTTTGCCCCCTGAGTCAACTCTTTAACAATCCCCTTCATAGTCTCGAGGTCATATGTATATGACCCTATGCCAACATGAGCACAATTGCCCTCAAGGGGTATGACCCAGGCGAAGCCCACATGGTGAGGAAGCTGCCTTATCGGAGCTGGCTTCGAAAACTCGACTTTACTCTGTATACAAGGTGCAAGCTGGTCGGAGCTATGAGTGCCAATGTAGGCTCTTGCATTACCTGTGGCATCAATAATCCTCTCTACTGCTTCATTACTTGGATTTGAGATGACATGGGCTCCTTCGAGGAGGTCTCTGATGAAAGCTGGTTTGTCGATAGTGAGCACATACCCTTTAGCTCTCACTCTAATGTTTCCCTGATAACTCCTTCCGGGAATGCTGACTATGTATTTTTGCGGGTCAAGCCCCACCTCTCGACAGAGAGGATAAAATTGCCTGGTGATGGCAAAGCCGCACGGTGAGATACCGCAGCGGGTTTTGCAACCAGGGTCAATGATTTCGATGTCGTCGGGAGCCATACCTCTTGTTGTCAGCAGTCGCCATAAGTAGCCCCCAGCGATGCCAGCGCCTGCAATCCGTATTTTAGGCATAGTCTACTTCTTGCCCTCGTTTTCCTTCAGGAAATCATCCTTCACACTTTTAGGGACACAGTTGAAGGGGCAATTGAAAAACATGCATCGGGGGCATTCATATCTTCTTAGAGTCCAAGCCATGTTAATAATCGTTATCAAGTAAAGAACGAGAAGCTCCGGTCGTAGAACTAACCAGTACATCGGGAAAGCGAACGCAAGAAGGAAGAAGAGATAAAGCATAGCTTTTTCAAAAGAACTCAATGGTCCAGGTCTCGCTTTTGCCCATTTAGTCGGACCCCACATAGCCTTACAGTGAACAGTTCTGCCTTTTTGCTGTGTGTAATAAGGGCAATGGCTGCAGAGAAAACGGATCTCTGACGCCGCGAAAGGAAGTGAGAAGGCTAGATAACCCAGCATCCAGGGTATGGAGTAACTGCCTATAGCGATGGCTCCGATAAGATAAGGTATTCCACCGAGCAGAAGGAACCAGAGAAAGTCTGAAGGCTTATGCGTTGTCCTCAGGCAGTTCTTTATATTACAATCGTTCCTTTTCATTTCACCATTCCCAATAATACTCCAGTATTGGAGCAGGTCTCATGCCTAGATTTCAAGCCATGGAGCTGTAAATGCCCCGCGTCCGAACGGATATATGGTCCGAACTAAAAGAAGCGAGACGATAATAAATGCAACACAGACCAAAATGACAAAACCCCAATGAAAAAGACTCGTTAGGGCCACACCGAGCAGGACAAGCGCTATAAATATCCAGGCCATCGTCATAAAAAGCATACATTTTGGACCGTTGGCGACAGGGTCTTTTATCCGCAAGACAATGACTAGAACTGTAAGTGCCAAAGGTAAAGTCAGTAATCCGATAGACAATGGCATATCGAATATTCCCATATGCCAGAAGACAGGAACCAATATGAATGCTCCCAAAGCCGTAATTGCCTCTGTTATCATTGCGGTCTTAACCTTTAACTTAAGTCCTACAGTGCTGATGTTGTATAAATTATCCTGTTGATTGTACTGAATATAACCTTCCCTCAGAGCGTGGAATGTTTTTCTGAATTTGTTCGTTATCTCGAATCCTAGACCGTGAATAAAAAGAAATAAGGCAAAGGCTATTATGAATCTATTCAACGGTGCGACTAACAACCAGCCGACGATAGGCAATAGCGCCATGCCCAGGGCGTGGGGGATAGGCCCTATAACGGTTTCTTTGAGTCTAAGAGGCGGCAATGAATATGCTAAGCCTGCGAACCAGCCTGCTATCATTGCTATTATTAGGTAATAGTTACTGGTAATCAATAACAGGGCGAGCAACAGTAATCCTGCCAGGATATTTTGCAAAACAAAGACATTGCGGGCAGTTTTTACTGTAAGTTCACCGGTTACCAGTGGATTAGTTGGTATGTATATCCGGTCCTCTTCTCGGTCAGCGTATGTATTGGCATATTGAGCTATGGCTATGACAACAGTCATTGTTACCAGGAAAAGACCGATAGGTCCCCATTCTGGGGCTGCACCATCAAGTCCCAGAATAATAGCTCCAATCCAAAAAGGAGACCAGAGCCAGACAAATGGAGGAGTATTTGCTTTCCATAAACCTATTAGCGTCTGTTTCTTCATGCAGCCTCAGAGGATATGGGAGCTACAGCGGAGCTGCTATTGCCCACCGAGTCCTTTGCATCCCCAGGGGTGAATGACCCTGACTAATAAGGGAAACCCAATTAAAAAGACAAGGCAGGCAAGTATAGCGAGGCTCCAATGAATAAGACTCGAAACTGACACCGCAAACAGTGTGAGTATTATGAATATCCAGGCTAGTCCCAGACGCTTATTGCATCTTGGGCTATTTTCTATGGGGTCTTTTATACGCAGAATCAAACCCATAATTGTTAAAGGTAGGACTATAGCCAGCAGTGCGATAGAGAACACCGAATCGAAGAACTGAAGATGCCAGAATATGGGGACAAGGGCAAATGAACCTAGAAACATAACAGCCTCTATAATCATCGCATTTCTTACCTTTAACTTGAAGCCGACCGTATTGAGGTCGTATATACTGCCTCCCTGTTTCATTTGAATCAGTCCAGCATCCAGGGCAAGATGTGTTTTTCTGAACTTTTGCGTTATGCCAAATCCAAAACTCCAGACAAAAAAGAATATGGCAAAGGCAATAATGAAATCGTTCAATGGTGCAACAATCAGCCAGGCAACTATGGGGAATAATGCCAGACCAAGGGCAAAGATAATGGGATGAAAAAGCGTTTCCTTGAATCTGAATGGTGGCACTGAATACGATAAACCCACGAACCACCCAACCATCATTGCTAGAATCAAAGCATAGTTCAGAGTTAATAGCAGCAAGGCAACTAGTAACACTCCCGCAATGATATTCTGTAATATAAAAGCTCTTCTGGCTAAACCGACCTTCAGTTCGCCAGTGACAAGCGGATTTGTCGGACCATATAGCCAGTCTTCATCTCGATCAGCGTAGGTATTAGAGAACTGGGCGATGGCACCGAAAATCGTCAATGTTATGAAGAAAAGGGCAAGCGGTCCCCACTCGGGAGTTCTACCGTCGAGAGCAAGGATAATGCACGCGATCCACAGTGGGAAATATATCCAAACCCATTGAGGTGCATTTGCCTTTACTAACGCTGTCAAGGTACGGGTGTTTATTTAAACCTCCTTTTTGGCAAACAGGTCGCTCTATAAACCTTTCCCTCTTTTCAATTATTTATGGGTTGAACCGAGTAGCTGGCAATCACTATGGGCAGATTGAGCCAGGCGGTATCACGGTATCTAGGAAGATACGGTCAGCGATTTCCTTGCCACAATCTCATCCCAGTTAGTTGCGCAGTCGAATTCCTTAGCTAGGGGGTTTACAAATTCGTCAAGCCGCTTTTGGTCAATTATTCTAATAGCTTTCTTGGCGATTCCCCGGCAGTAGCTGCATTTATGACAATGTGTTCGACACTTACTCGTTTGGAAGTAATCCAGGAACCCATCGAGTTTCTTATTATCAACATAAATAGGAGGGTCTGCAATAATTCTCGCGTCGTCCCCTCTTGAGCTCGGAATCAGCGGCACGATGTCTAACAGGTTACCTTCGTAACTTTCTTCCGAGTACGCTTTTGCAGTTTCAAGAATAGCACTCGTACGCGTTGCCCGCCCCTTTACCTTGAAGAACTGAATGCCCAGGTCTCGATAGACCTTGATATCCTCAGGTCTGATAAACGGTGACTTGATGATTTCGGCGAAATCGCTGAGCTTAATTTGTTCACATTTTATAACAAGATAAGAAGTGGCGAGCTTATGCTGGATAGCCTCCGTGCACTCATCTTCTTGTGAACCATGCGCAAATATATTGTAGTGGTAATTCAAGAAGGGGCATCCGTAAACGCATATTGAGTTCATCAGAACTTCAAGCTGGCAGTTGGTGGCACCGCGAATTGCTCTCAGGAGCTCAAAATCCCTGTTCTTCATAGGGTCAATAACGATTCTGTCCACACCCATTGCTTCCCATATTTTCACCGAAGCAACGGAATCTATGCGGTTAGTAACCGATATGCTTACGCCTATTTTGGGGAAATACCTCTTTACTATGTCACCGAGATAGGGAAGGCTGATAGTGACCATATCAACTTCACATTCATTTAACCAATCGAGCAGGGCGAGAATCTTCTCCCGCCCGTCGTCGGTGAACTCCCGGTTTCCCATGCAGCTTGCATTCAATAAGTAATTAAATTTAATACCGATGGAGTGAGCCTTCCTGATATGAAGTTTCGCATCTTCCATGGAAACCTCAGGAAGTGCAAATGATGGTCTGCCGCTCCCCACAATTGAGGAATGCAAGGACCCGAAAAGTTCAGATACTTTTTTATAAATGCCTTGTTTCTCTAGCTGGAGAATGAGGTCATCGTCCCAGGATGTGGCTAAGCATAGAAACCTATCCATCGTATTTTCCTCTCTTCCTTAACTCCATAACTCCATTCTCCTCTTTATCTTTTTCTCAAGTCTTTTGCCAGCTCCAACATCCCTCGACTCCAGCCGAACGGCTGCAGATATGGGCATATATGGCTCAATTTATCATTCAACTGGCATTCTGTCAATTCACCTTTCTTATCATTTCCTACCGAAACCTGACAGACTCAAGAGTCATAGAATCGGATATGATAAGAACCCTTCTCAGAACACTTATCAACCAGCGAAGCTATCAGGGTAGATGGCTGGTTACAAAGACCTTTGAGAAAGCGTAGCCGAGACATAATAGTGCGAGTACAGCCGATGTAATCATAGTAGCATGGGGGAAACGGTCCAGCAATGGCATGGTATGTCGCGGAGCATTCAGGGCTCTTAATGAAATTATTGTATATACTACTGAGTTCACCAGAGCTAGAGCTGCACATGTCTTAAATACTATTGCATGGGGCCCTGAGATTATTAGCCACGTAACTGGAATCATGCACAGACATACTGCCCACATCGTATTCGTCAGGTTGCGCTTCCCGAAGACGACGGCTGAGGTTCTAAGCCCTGCCCGAACATCCCATTCGTAGTCCTGAACAACAGAAGGAATATAGACAATAGCGCAAAGTAGAGAGAAGAAAAGGAACATCTGCCAGCCCACCATTGTCTCTCGAGCCAGAGCGTATCCTGCCGAGAAAAGAAGTGTACAGAAAATACACATGCACGCAATATCGAAAAAAGGCTTAGCCTTGAGTCTAATGAAAGGATGGGAATACAGAACACCGCCCAGGAGACACGCCAACAGCGCAAGCAATGCAAATAGATTGCTCACCAAAAAGGCGAGTATAACTATTAAAACAAGTGTTACAATGCAGAATGCCTTGCATTCGTTTTCCGTCACTTCCCCAGTGAGCATTGGTTGCTGCGTGAGATTCAAGTCCTTCTGTCTACCATCGTGGTATCTATCCGTGTCTCGGTCCGAGTAGAAATTCAGCGCAAAAGAAAAGCTGGCAATCAAAATCAGAACCACAAAACCGAGTATTGCACTGGTCCAGTCTGTTCCTTCGTATGCCCCTACTGCAAACGGAACCAGGAAGGCGAGAGAGAATGCAGGCCAGGAACTAATTCTCCCCAGCTTTAAGTATTTCGTGATTGGCGCTCTCATGTCTGCAAGGTAAACACCGTCGTTGGGTTTACCTCATCCCCGCTTTTGACATCCAGAGAATCTCTTTGAAGTTAAGCGCCGAGTTATCGCACTGATTTTGCCCTAACCGGTGTTATTGACAATCCTGCCTTCAAATTCATAAGTCACATTTGGATTAACTTCACAGTGCAACTGGACTATCGGCGACCTGTTCTCCCTGCGCTTAATCTTGATATACCCGGAGAAACTAATTTCTCCAGTCGGCGTTTTCACCTTAGTCGTCATAGTTGCTCTCAGATGAGGTGCCCACTGGTCGTTCCTGACTTCTCCCGAATGACGAAGTGTCGCCAGCATTGCCTCTTCGAACAACTCTTTCAGGTGTGCTGCTTTCACTGCGCCTGGAAATACCCCCTCTGCAATTACACCAGCGGCAGTGAACTTGAACTGGTCTTCATCAGCCTCATAGTCGACAACCTTGAGCTGATAGGGACCACTTCTACTAAATGGTTTCAACGTGCCTGCAGGGCGTTTCACCCTTTGAAATACTTTTGCTATATCACTCAGCTCAAGATGCACTTTTTCATTCATAATGAAGCCACCACTTCCCCCTAATCAACCGGGATTTTCCATTCAAACTCGCGTTCAAGCGATTATCATCCGTCTCCGCCCTCGGTCGTGGTAGTACCTGATAATACCCATGCGCCACGCGGCTGTCAAACACCCCTCCGAGCTACCCGCTACGTCGAACATTCACGTGCAAGGAGAATTCTTGGCAGTGAGCTTGTAGCAGCGTTGGGGGTAGGTTGCGAACCGCCCCTACTTATCTGACTTCTTATCCTGACCCCTCGCTGACGCCAGAGGCGACATGGCTCGCAAACGCTGCACAATGTCAGGCAGCACTGAGAGCACGTAGTCCAAGTCATCATCTGTGTTATCAGCGCCAACGGTGAAGCGCAGGCTGCCGTGAGCCAGCTCCGGCGGAACGCCTGTGGCGACGAGCACGTGCGAGGGATCGTTGGAGCCTGAGGTGCAGGCGCTGCCGCTCGAGGCAGCCACCCCCAGGAAATCCAGGCTGAGCAGGATGGACTCGCCCTCAACATACTGGAAGCACATGTTCGCGTTGTTGGGCAGGCGCTGCGTGGGATGCCCATTTAGATAGACCTCGCCTATACACGACTTTATGCCCTCGATGAGACGGTCTCGTAGCCTCTGGCAATGCCGGCTGTTCGATTCCCTGTTATCGGCAGCCATCTTCAGGGCAACAGCAGTCCCCACAATGCCAGCGACATTCTCCGTGCCCGCCCTGCGGTTACTCTCCTGAGCGCCGCCCGTCTGCTGGGGTATGAACGGAGTACCCTTCCTTATACAGAGGATGCCCACGCCCTTGGGACCGCGGAACTTGTGCGCCGACAGGCTAAGCATATCCACGCCGAGCTTATCCACATCCAGGTCGAGCGCGCCAGCACCCTGCACGGCGTCGGTATGGAACACAACCTTGCGCTGCCTGGATTTGGCTGCAACCAGCCGGGCGAACTCAGCCACAGGCTCGATAGTGCCGATTTCGTTGTTCGCCAGCATGATGCTGACAAGAATGGTCTTGTCTGTAATCGCCCCCTCTAAGTCTGCACCACTGACCAGCCCGTACTTGTCCACCGGAAGATAAGTCACCTTGAAGCCGAACTGCTCCAAAGAATGGCAGGTGTGTAGCACAGCGTGGTGCTCGACGGCGGAGGTTACGATATGATTGCCCTCTTTTTGTAGAGCGAAGGCAGCGCCTTTTAGAGCAGCGTTGTCCGACTCAGTGCCGCCACTGGTGAAGACAACCTCGGCATGCTTGCACCCCAGAACGACTGCTACTGTCAATCGAGCTTCATCTAAAGCCTTGCGCGCCTCCTGGGCAACGGTATAGATGCTCGAGGGATTCCCATAGACCTGATTGAAATAGGGCAGCATCGCCTCCAGCACCCTCGGATGAACCGGGGTCGTCGCTGCATAGTCCATATAAACGGCTCTGCGCTTCAATTCTTCTCCTCCGCAATATGACTATTATGACACAGGTCGGCAAGGGTCATCGTATCGAGGACCCGAGACAGACTATCATGCACCCGTCTCCAGAGTTGCTTAGAGGTACAAACGCCCTCCCTGCTGCAATAGAGAGGGCTAGCACCATCCGAAGCACACTCGGCAGGGGCAAGGGGACCGTCCAGCACACGCAGCACCCTGCCCACAGTTATCGTGGCAGGATTACCCTTCAACTTATAGCCTCCTTGCGCCCCTCTGGTGCCTTCCACCAGACCAGCTTTACGCAAGATAGCCATGAGCTGCTCCAGATACCCCAGGGATATTTCCTCAGATTTGGCTATCTCGTTGAGAGAAACGGGTTCCCCAGGGTAATTCTGCGCCAGGGCAACCATCGCCCTGAGCCCATAGCGCGCCTTCCTCGAAAACTTCATGGCTAATTCCTACTGTTTTACTAGGAATTTTATCACCAGCGTAGTGCTCTGTCAATCAGAGCAACGGACAATAAATCGACAAAACAAATCGACAAAACGACTTGACAATACGAAGCGAGAGTTGTTACAATTTCATAGTTGTCTGGTGCGGCCCCGTGGTGTAGCGGTCAAACATATCTGCCTGTCACGCAGAAGATCGTGGGTTCGAATCCCATCGGGGTCGCCACTTCATTACTTTGTTGACAAATTCCTCGTAGTTGAGCTCGAAGAACGGCTCTAGCTCAGGTTGTGGTTTAACAGCTACAACCTGATTATCTTTTATCCATATCTCCTGAAAGAGAGTGCGAGCCAGCTTGTTCTCTGCTCACCGGAGGCTGTCCTCCCGCTTTTATCAACCGTTTTAGCACGGCTGCCGTCGCTTCGGGATACTCCAGCGGGAAAAGATGTGACCCACCGGGAAAGCATTCAAAATACAGCCGGTGTTTCAGGGCGAATCCTCTGACGAACCGCCGGAATTCGCTCTGCTCGCCTACAACCAGACTCCCGAGGATGCTCACTCCCGGGTTGAACCTGTGCATGTCATGCGGCGTCGTTTTGAATATATCCACTTCTGCTTTCGGGTCGAAGCTGAGTCTTACTCCAGAAGGCGTCTCAACCATTCCATTTTCAATGTAATCCGAAAAACAGTCAGGATCGAAACGGCTAAAAAGGGCCTTTCCCCGCAGATGCGCTTTCGCCTCCTCACGGCTCGGCCATTCTTCACGCCGCCCTTTCGTCAGGACTGCCGGCCCCATGCGCCCCGCAAGCTGGAGCTTCTTGACAGCGGCCAGGAAGAGAGCGAAAGGACCGTACACCAACGGGGGATCAAGCATAATAATCTGCCGGAACAGGCCTGGCCTTTCATACGCGGCCCTGAAGTTGAGAATCGCCCCCAGGGAATGCCCGAGCCCGATCACCGGCCCGTCGGAATTGTCCTCGATGTGCTGAATGAGCTCGCCGGTCAGGCTCACCCAGTTGTCGTCGACCGGATACCTGGCGC
>CAYHAX010000258.1:0-4731 GCA_964354695.1 uncultured Dehalococcoidia bacterium | reverse complement strand
CATTCAGCTTGACTCCCGCTTGCCCCTATAGTAATATCTTTACAAGGTCGTGCTAGATGGGGAGACAGCGGTGCCCTGTACCCGCAATCCGCTATAGCGGGATCGAATCCCTGCTCGAGGCCCTGCTCTTTCCGGGACTGTCTTCTGTCCATCGGTTATGAACACTGGGTCCTGCGCGGCAGAACGCTATGAACCCCGTCAGATCCGGAAGGAAGCAGCGGTAAATAGTAAATTCTGGGTGCCGCAGGAGCACCTGGTGGGAGCCGGTGACAGGGATAAGCCGGCGGGGGAAGGGTCGACAGCGGGTGCACGACCTTAAGTTTGCTATGCTTTGGTCGTTACCCTTATTGTTAGAAGAGAGGTGCAGGAGAAATCTCCTGCCGGGGGCTTGGGGGTGTCCCCCAATTTTTGCTTCTCCCCCAAGATTGGGAGGGCCAGAGGGGGTTGATTAAGACTTTTCAGCATTCTCAGAGAATCTAAAATTAACATTTCAGGAGGTTAACTAAATGGAGTTAGGTCTAGCAGGCAAAACTGTAATCGTTACCGGCGGAGGCTCCAACATCGGGAGAGCCATCACATTCGCCTTCGCCAAAGAGAAGTGCAACGTGGTCATCGCCGACATAGATGAAGAGCAGGGCAAGAAAGTGGCTAAAGAAGCCAGCGCCCTGGGCGGCAAAGCCATCGGCATCAAGACAGACGTCACAAGCTGGGAATCCGTGCAGGCGCTGGTAAAGAAAACCATAGAGCAGTTCGGTAAGGTAGACGTGCTGGTAAACAACGCCGGCTACGTATCAAACAAGCTCTTCTTGAAGAAGCCGGTTGATGAGTACGACAAAGAGATAAGGATTAACTATTTCGGCGTCATCTATTGCACCAGGGCTGTTCTGGACCACTACGTGGAGAAGAAAGCCGGCAAGATTGTAAACATAGCCTCCGACTCCGGTCGAGTGGGCGAGCCCAGGGAAGCCGTATATTCCGGAACAAAAGGCGCAGTTATCGCCTTCTCCAAGGCTATAGCCAAGGAGATGGGCAGATTCAACGTAAACGTAAACACCATCTGCCCGGGCGCTACCATTCCCGAGGTCGCAGGCACAGCGGGCAAGGACAGCATGTGGGCAGGCGACGTGACCACCGCGATGATTCCTGCAGAGACCAAGGATAGAATTATCAGCCAGTACCCTCTGGGCAGGATGGGCAAGCCCGAAGACGCAGCAAATGCCGCCGTGTTCCTGGCTTCCGATGCAGCCGCCTTTATCACAGGTCAGACTCTCAGCGTCAGCGGCGGCTTCAGCATGGTGTAGATATACCTGAACAAAGCATTCATAGAGGTCGTTTAACAACTGGGGAGTGCAGAGGGGCTTCGCCCCTTTGCCGGTCCTTCTTAAGAAAGGATGGTAGTGCCGCACAGTTTCAAAAATTCCTCCCTCCTTCCCATGAAGGAGGGATTTAGAGAGTCAAAAAGAGGTGCAGGACACCTCCTGCCGGGGGTTTGGGGGTGTCCCCCCCAAATTTTCCTTCTCCCCCAAGAGTGAGGGACACGGGAGGTTGATGTAGACTATTTCATCAACCTCATAAAATAATCCAAAACCCGTAAAAGGAGAACGAAAAAGCGTGGAAGATATCAAACCCATAGACATCATGAACTACCCTTTCTGGAACCATCATGCCTGGGATGGCAGGGAGTTCCAAATCCTGGCAGCTACCATGATGAGGTCGCATACAGGTCCAGGCTCCGAGTTCCCCAAGAACATCCTCACCGATACCCTGAAGAAGCCGGCGCCGCGTTTACCCGTTCCCATTCCCTCCACCGAGGAATTCGTAGCCATGATGGATATTGAGGGCTACGACAAGATATTCATCCCTGCCATCAGGATGTGGTCTCACTGGGATAATAAGTTCATTTGGAACTACACCATAGACGAGGTACACGAGCACATAAAGGACTACCCCGACCGCCTGATACCCGTCGTTGGCTACAACCCCTTCCGCATCGAGGAAAGCCTTGAGGAAATGGAAAGGGGAGTTAAGGAATACGGTGCAAAGTACTGCTATTTCCACTCCCTTACCTTCGGTTTACCCCTCAACGACAGGCGACTCTATCCCTGCTACGCTAAGTGCAGCGAGCTGGGGATACCAGTGGGCATGCAGACCGGACACGCAGCGGAGCTGTTCCCCACCTCGCCCGGACGCCCCATATACCTCGATGAGGTAGCCCTGGACTTCCCCGGGCTTACCATCATCGGCTCACATACCGGCTGGCCCTGGGGCAACGAACTGGTAGCCATGGCTTGGAAGCATCCCAACGTGTACTGCGACTGCTCCGCCTGGATGCCCAAACTGCTGCCCAAGCTGCATCCCGAGCTGTTCGCCTTCATGTCGTTCTGGTCGGGACAGGAGAAGACCCTCTTCGGCACCAACAACATGGGGCTCACAGCATTCAAGCAGCAGTTCCTGGCATTGCCGCTGAGCGACGAAGCCAAGCGAATGATAATGCGCGAGAATGCCATAAAGGTGTTCAACCTGAAAGACTCCGTACCCAAAAAGAAGAGCACTAAAAAGAGCAAATAAGCAAGGATATGTATCCCACGCGTAGGGGCGCATGGCCATGCGCCCTTGCCCAAATCCTTCTGAAACAAGGAGGGGAATTAGGGGTGAAAGGGGAGTCCAGAGGGGCAAAGCCCCTCTGGAGGGGGTCTGGGGTATCCCCCAACCTTAAAAGTCCCCCAAGGCTGGGGGATTTAGGGGGTTCAAAGGGTTCATAATCGCTACGATCTTAGTTAATTGGGAACAGTCGTCTATAATACACAGACGGCTGTTCCCAAAGCTTTCTTTAAGGCATTCATCGTGGAGTTAGGAGATTGATATCAGAATCGTCTATTGTTGAGGCAAAAAGCCAGTTGCATCGTCTAGGTGCTAGAGCACGGAAAGGGCTGGGGCAACACTTCCTGGTTGATAAGACCGTCCTGGGAAAGATAGTCTCCGCAGCAGAACTCGGTCCGAGGGACACAGTTGTAGAAGTCGGCCCAGGTCTGGGGATTCTGACCGCAGAGCTACTCCACAGAGCAGGAAGAGTAATTGCCGTAGAGGTTGACTCCAGGCTCGCCGCAGCCCTGCAAAAGAACCTTTCTGGGTTCCCAAAGCTGGCTGTGGTAAATGCTGATATCCTTGAAATAAACCCCGCGGAGCTGACCTCCAGACAAACAAAGAGCTACAAGGTTGTAGCCAACCTGCCCTACTACATAGCCGCGCCGATACTGCGCCACTTTCTGGAAGCATCGCTCAAGCCCAGCCTCATGGTGGTAATGGTGCAAAAGGAGGTAGCCCAGAGCATCGTGGCTCAGCCCGGAGAAATGAGCATCCTGGGCATCAGCGTGCAGCTTTACGGAAAGCCCACCATAGTTGACTACGTGCCCGCACATTGCTTCTATCCCCAGCCCAAGGTGGATTCCGCCATCGTACGCATAGAGGTCTACCCCGAGCCAGCAGTCCATGTGAAAGACATAGCAGGCTTTTTCGAGATAGTCAAGGCAGGGTTCAGCACACCGCGCAAGCAAATACGTAACTCGCTCGCCCTGGGACTGCAAATCGCCCCGGCAGATGCTGTAGAATTACTGGGGAAAGCCAACATAGCGCCGCAGCGCCGTCCCGAGGCTCTTTCTCTCGAAGAATGGGCAAAATTGCATCTCGTACTTGTCGACAGAGATAAAAAATAAGTAGTGCAGAGGGACATAGCCCCTTTGCCGGGGGCATTGGGGGTGTCCCCCAATTTATTGCTCGCTGTGGACGATAACATCACCGAAGAGCAGAAACGTTTACGACATTTGCCTTTAAGCATTTGAAATTGTTTTTAGAATTTAGAAATTAGGATTTATGATTTCCTTACAAGCATACGCCAAAATAAACCTGACGCTAGAAGTTCTAAGCAAGCGCCCTGACGGCTACCACGAGCTATCGAGCGTCTTCCAGACCATCAGCCTGTCAGACACACTCACCTTCGAGTGTAGCAAAGCCCTCGACTTCAAATGTGATGTGTCGGAGTTGCTGACCTCGGACAACCTGGTACCCAAAGCAGCCAGACTGCTTCAGGGTACAACGGGCACCAGTAAAGGTGCCATTATCAATCTGACTAAGAAAATACCCATAGCTGCCGGGCTCGGCTCCGGTTCCACAGACGCCGCTGCCACCCTGGTCGGATTGAACAGGCTCTGGGGACTGAACCTTCCCCTTCCTAGATTGCTGGAGCTTGCAGCCAAGCTGGGCTCGGACGTGCCTTTCTTCCTTTACGGAGGCACCGCCCTGGCGCAAGGTCGCGGAGAGATTCTGACCCCTCTGCCACCTGCTCCCGACTTCTGGCTCGTGCTCATAAAGCCCGCCATCGAGCCTGTGTCCCAGAAAACAGCGCAGCTTTACTCCCGGCTTAACCCTTCCCACTTCACCCCAGGACAACACACCCAGAAGCTGGTCACCCACCTCAATCACGGTGGCAAAATTGAGGGCTCATTCCTGTTCAACGTATTCGAGCAGGTAGCATTCGACTTCTTCCCTGGGCTTTCCGGTTATCGCTCTCTTTTTATAAAAGCGGGAGCCCGAAGTGTTCACCTCGCCGGCTCAGGTCCCAGCTTATTCACCATAGTCCCCGACAAAGCCCTAGGCGAAGCCTTCTGTAACCGACTTGAAAAGGAGGGCTTAGAAACGTATCTCTCCCACGCTGTTTGCTCATCAACCTCGACT
>CAYHAX010000257.1:0-2646 GCA_964354695.1 uncultured Dehalococcoidia bacterium | reverse complement strand
TCGGCTGCTACCACGAGCACCTCTTTAGCCGAGCCGGCTTTTATAGCGTCAAGAGCTGCTTTTATGGCAGATGTAGCCGACCTCAAAGAGTTGGTGAAGTCAGCGGTAGTGATATCGCGCCTCAGGTCACAGGCAGCAGCTATGGTTGTTGCTATCTGCTTCTCTTTGTAAGGGGCGGTGGTTGAAGCAAAGAACACGGCGTCTATTGCCTCTCTCTTCTGTCCTTTGAGACAATCAATAGCAGCGGCTACAGCCATGGTGGTGCTATCCTCGTCGAAGTTGCGGATAGCCTTCTCGCCACGCAATCCCTTCATGATGGCTTCACGGCTCAGCCGCCACAGGGGCACATAGGCTCCATACGAAGTGATGCCGACCATTAATTATCCTCCTTGTTATCAGCTTCGGGCAAACCTTATTTAGGATACCAGTCTACGATGGGAATGTCAATTAAAGGACATGCCCCCCCTCGGGCTCCCCCAGTCTTGGGGGAGAAGGGAAATTTGGGGGTGTTGCAAAAGTTTTTCAATTCCCTGCATTCCCTAAGTATTGGGGGACTTTAGAAGCTGACTGCTGATAGTTGATAGTTGATAGCTATATGGCGAATTGCTGGCTCGGGGGAAAGCTGATAATATCAGAATGTTGGGCGTTGAAAGGAGATGTTCATGCAGGCGAGGAATAAGTTTTCATTACCGTGGGTGATATTTATAGTTCTCATTATCGCTATACTCGCTATTTCTGTGCTGACCAAGCCTTCTATTGAGCCGGGATTGGTTCAGATTGAGGAGGCGTGGCAGGTGATTTTCAATGATTATGTGGATAGGGACAAGCTCGACCCTCAGGCATTGAGCAGCGCTGCTATAAGGGGCATGATTGAGGCTTCGGGGGATGTCCATGCTGCCTATTACGATGCTGAGGAATATAAAGCGCTACAAGCCAGGCAGAATGGAACCTACGGAGGCATCGGTGCGGTGGTTACCATTGATGATGGACAGTTGATTGTAATCGCTCCTATCGAGGGCACGCCTGCGGAAAGAGGAGGCATTAAGCCCAGGGATAAGATTCTGGAGATTGATGGTGAGTCAACGGTGGGCTTGACTCTGGAGGAGGCTGCAATCAAAATCCAGGGAGAGCTTGGCACACAGGTAACGCTCCTGGTGCTGCACGAGGGTGAGGAGAGCCCGGTGACTCTGGTGTTCACCAGGGAGGAGGTTAATGTCCCCAGCGTTTATGAAGAGGTGCTTCCTGAAAAAATCGCTTACGTCAGAATAACCAGTTTCTCGACTCGCACTGACTCTGAACTGGTTTCTGCTCTTGAGAATGTGCTCGGGGAGGATGTTAAGGGCATCATTCTCGACCTGCGCAATAACCCTGGAGGCACACTGGACGCGGCGGTATCTGTAGCCAGCCAGTTCCTTGAAGATGGGCAGGTTCTCTATTCTTTAGACAGCAAGGGGGATAGAGAGACCTGGGAGGTAAGGGATGGGGGTCTGGCTACGGACTTGCCTCTGGCGGTTCTGGTGAATGGCAGCAGCGCCAGTGCCAGCGAGGTGGTTTCGGGCGCTATACAGGACCAGGAGCGCGGGGTGCTGATAGGTACGCAGACTTTCGGCAAGGGCAGCATAAACCATTACAGGGAGTTGAGCGATGGGTCTGCTGTCTATATCTCGATCGCCCGCTGGTATACACCGAATGGGCGTCAGATTGAAGGCAATGGCTTGACTCCTGATATTGTGGTGGAGATGACGGAGCAGGATATTGAAGAGGGCAAGGACCCTCAGTTCGACAAGGCTATAGAATACATAGAGGGTCAGGTATGGGCACAGGTGGCAAGCGCGTCGTTGTCGCTATGAGCGGCGGCGTTGATTCCTCGGTGGCAGCAGCCATCCTGAAGAAGGAAGGCTATGAGGTCATCGGGGTAACGATGAGGCTATGGAGTGAGGGAGATGGCGATTCGCCCGCTCCCCATCGGCGTTGCTGCTCTGTGGAGGAGGTTGAGGATGCGCGGCGGGTCTGTCAAGTCCTCGATATACCGTTCTACGTCGTTAATTTTGAGGCTCAGTTTCGAACTCATGTGGTGGACTATTTCTGCCGAGAGTATCTCCGGGGCAGGACGCCCAATCCCTGCCTTGCCTGCAACAGGTGGATAAAGTTCGACTTCCTGTTGAACAGAGCTCTGACGCTTGGCGCCGATTATCTGGCTACAGGCCACTATGCTAGGATCGAACGGCGCAATGGAAGCTATATACTGCTCAAAGGAAGCGATTCTGCCAAGGACCAATCCTATGTTCTCTATAATCTCGGCCAGAAGGAATTGAAGCACCTGCTATTTCCTTTGGGCATGTACACAAAGAGCGAGGCACGTCGTATAGCGCAGGAGATGGGGCTGCCTGTTTGGGACAAGGCGGAAAGCCAGGAGATTTGCTTTATCACTAATGGAGACTATCATCACTTCTTGTCCGAGCGCAGCCTAGCCCAGCCTGGCGATATTGTCGACACCGAGGGCAAGGTGCTGGGCAGACATTCGGGGATAGGCTTTTACACTGTGGGGCAGCGCCGCGGATTGGGTTTGGTTCCTCGAGAGCCGCTCTATGTCCTGTCGATTGATTCTAGTAACAACCGCGTTGTAGTGGGGACTAATGAGCAGCT
>CAYHAX010000256.1:0-4106 GCA_964354695.1 uncultured Dehalococcoidia bacterium | reverse complement strand
TTCAGTGCGTCCTCGGTTTCCCACATGAAGTTCGGAGCATACCAGGCTGTGAATACCCAGTTCATGGTGTTGCCGCGGAGGTTGCCCCGCGGTACGCCTCTGTTCTCGGCGTAGGCGATATACAGAGCGAACATGGGAAGGGTGTCGCCGTTTATGAGGATGATGTTGTTCTTGGATATGTCCAAGCCATCAAGCATGCGGGCGAAATCATCGAGGGTGTTGCATGAAACACCATCTTTACCGATATAGCCTTCGGCATCAGGCTCATCGGGGTCAATGCCGAAGTAGCCGGGGTAGTCCCAAACCAGGTTATAGCTCCTGGCTCCGAAGTAGCCTTCCATGCCAGCTTTGGTCAGAGCATCCATGCGCTCCTTGGTATGCTCAGGGAGCCCGTAACCATGCACCGGCTGATTCACCCAGGGCTGGAACTGGTAATGGATGGGGTAATTGCTTCTCATGTAGGGGTAAGTCCCGGGCATAGCTATATCTTTCTGGTAGTCGAGGTCCTGTATATCCAGCGGTGTGTAGACAGGCTTTATGGGTATACCAGAGTTGGTCTTGGTCGTAAATTCTTTGCCCTGGTATATCTTAGCGATGGCTTCTAGCCATTGCTCTTGAAGCTTTTTAGCTTCACCTAGAGTTTTCTCATCAAACATTCCTTACCTCCTTTATTCTGAACGCTATCGAGAGTTTTAGCTTGCCTTTTCAACCCCCTGAATCCCCCAAGATTGGGGGATTCGTAGAACTGGGGGACACCCCTAGTCCCCTGGCATCAGCCTTAGGCGGATTGCCCCTCTGCACTCCCTTTCGCTAAAAAAATCTCTTGCTATTTCCCCTTGAACTGTGGCTTTCTCTTCTCCTTGAAGGCTTTCATGCTCTCGGCAACGTCCTCACTTGAGAAGATGGTCGGCATCATGAGGACTGTCCAATCCCAGTCCTCATGGCACTTGCGGTTTAGCACCCTCTTTATCATCTTTTGGGCGAGCGGGGCGCCTTGCTTCATCCCTTCAGCTATCTTCATGACCTCTGGCATCAATTGGTCGTGGGGCACCACTTTATTCACTAAACCGACAGCCTTAGCTTCCTCAGCGGAGAAAGTAGCACCGGTTAGAGTCATGTATGAAATGGTGCGCTTGCCCATGTGCTCGGCGCCGCGAAGCAGCGTCTCTATGGGTATTTGACCCCAGTTGACCTCCTTGGTGCCGAATTTAGCTTTTTCGGAAGCGATGACAATGTCGCAGGCCAGGGTGATACCAGTGCCGAACCCGAAAGCGTACCCGTTGACGGCGGCGATAACCGGCTTAGGCAGGTACTCGAAATGCAGGAACGGCTTTGCGACATTCTCGATGAACTCCACGCCCTTGATTATTTTATCGAACTCGAACTTGCCTACATCGGCACCGGCGCTGAAGGCGTCGCCTTTGCCGGTGAGGATGACCACTCTGATACTGTCGTCTTGCTCGATGTCGGTCAGGGCTGCGTCCAGGTCTTTAAACACCTGAGGGCTGGCAGCGTTCAGCTTATCAGGTCGGTTGAAGTAGATGATTGCTATCCCATCCTTCTTCTCAAGCAGTATGGTCTCGAAGTTCATAAATTGTTCCCCTTTCTCCTTAAGTTTGTTATCAATCCAAGGAGCTACTTATGCGTACCCGATAGCCTGCAGCTCCTTGTTCAGCATATCCTTCAGATATCCTAGTCTCTCCTTGCCGGGCTTGAAGTCGAAGGCTATGGTGCCGTAGGGGTCTACCTCTTCCCGGAGCAGCTTTACCTGTTCCTCTGTGGGCTTTTCGGTCTCTGGGATATTGGCAGGTACTTCAAGCGGAAAGCCGGTGTTATTGACCACATCCTCTACTTTGACACCCGGATGCAGGAAATCTATCCTGAATGGTTTGTCCTTTTCCTCTTTGGTGATGACACAGAGATTTGTGATGTAGCGGATGGGGCCAGGTCTATAGCCCGATTTGATTCGCTCTTCTGCTCCGATAAGGTATCTGGTGCCTGTTATCACATCTACCTTAGGAACGAAGGTCATCTTAGAATGACCGGGGAAGTAACCTATCATCTTGCGGTGCATCTTTATGACCTCAGGTGCACCGGCTCCGCCAGGCCCGCGCAGCTTCGGCTTATCATATTCCCCGACTACTGACAGGTTGATATTTCCGTATTGGTCTGCCTGAATACTAGATATGGCCTCAACGTCGCCCCTTCCCTTCAAGTGAACCGAGTTGAGGTCTTCCAGCATTGTCCACATAAGGGCAGCTCCCCTTGTTGCAGAGGACTCGGCCCGGATAAATGAGAGCTGGAATGGTCTGAAATCGACTGCGGCGTAGGCGAGCAAACAGCTATTCGGTGCGTGTGTAATCTTCGCCAGAATATAACTGGCATAAGCAAGTGGGGTAAACGAGCCCAGGACGACTACATCACCATCTTCAATCTCTTTTGCCAAGGTTACGCACATCAACTCGCCGACGGTATAGTCTTTAGCATAGTGCTTCATAGGTATTTCACCTCTCTTGCTAGTCTGCGAAGGATTGAGGCCTGCTTCATGCCGCCAATAGCTTCCAGATATTCCCACTCGGGTTTCATCACATAATCTTCTATATATTTCTTGAATGTCTCAGCGCTGGCTGCATATTCCATGTACTTCATGATGTGCCAGGCATCGAATACATAATGGGGAGCGCATGAAGTGGGGTGTGCACCCAAGGGAGCCTCTATGATCATGTCCACCTGGAATTTGGGGACCTTGGTCTTTTCGGGATGCTTCCAAATCTCTTCGCTGGACACTATTTCCTCTACCGAGACAATTCTTTTCTTCGCCGCCCTCATCATCTCAATGTCAGTTCCCGTTGTGCCTTCCATCTGGATGCTTCCAGTTTTGTCTGCCCGTACTGCGTGAATGATGGCCACATCAGGCACAATAGCCGCAGCGGCTATGAGTTCCTCGCCGGTGAAGGGGCACTTTATGTTTTTATAAAATTCGGGCCTGTATTTTATCAGGTCAGAGCCAAAGGGCCCGCGGTAGGGCAGGAACGGCACATTTCTCCCCCCTGCCTCCAGGCCTATGATTACAGCCAGCCCTGTTATCTCATCGTAGGGTAGACCCTCTTTCTCAATCGCTCTGCGGAAGTTAGGGGCCAGGCCAAATGCCTCCATGCTCACGAATGAGAACATCAACTTTTTTAGACAGCCAGCCCCGATGAGCAGGTCGACGTCTATACTGCCAACCACGGTTATGGCTGTAAGATTCTTGATTTTGGAACGGATGATCTCACGGATTATTGCCATAGGATGGCCACCTAACCAGGAACCCCCTATGGCTATCTTGTCCCCGTCTTTTATGATTTTGGTTATGTCGTTTAGCTTCCCAACCTTGTTTTCACTGGGCATATATCCCTTCCTTTCTTACAGATTTTGCCTTGCGTCGTAGCGTTGTCGCTTACGAAAATCGAGGATTGGTACGAGCCCTCTTTAGAAGAAAAGCAAACCGTGAGAATTTTAACAAGGTTGAAGCCAACTGTCAACGGCCGTGGGGCAAGTGTTCGGGAACCCCTGAAATTTGGTGGGTCGCCGGATGGAATGCTTCTCGCCTCATCTTGGGCATAGTTTGACAAAATCCTCGAGTTAAGACTATTATTCTGACTGGCTGAGCGCCTGCGCAAAGCGGGGCAACAGTCTCCAATAAGGGGTAAGCCGCACAAGCTTTTTCTATATCCAGAGGAATACCTGAGGAGGCAGTGCATGATTCCGGAAGAGGCAAGGCAGTTCACTGGCAGAGCTGAGCCGCCTATAATCAGACATGTCGAGAAGGGTGCGATAAGAAGATACGCTGAGGCTGTGGGGAACTATAATCCACTTTACTGGGATGAGGAGTATGCCAGGAAATCACGCTATGGCGGCGTCATCGCCCCGCCGGGCTTCTTCGGCTGGCCTACCAAGAAGCCCTGTTCTTGCACAGGGCTGGCTGACATAGTGGGTGAGCTACAGGCAGCGCTTGCTAGAGGGGGATTTCCTCGAATTCTCGATGGCGGTATATCTTATGATTTCTTCCTGCCTATACGGGCGGGCGATGTTATAATAGCCAACCACAAGGTTAGTGGGTTGTC
>CAYHAX010000255.1:0-2359 GCA_964354695.1 uncultured Dehalococcoidia bacterium | reverse complement strand
ATGAGAATAGTGGACAGGGTGATAGTGCTCGACTTCGGTGAATTGATTGCCGACGGCACCCCGAATGAAATAGTCAAGAATGAAAGGGTAATCGAAGCGTGTATCGGCAAGGGGGTTTGCTGAGTTGCTGCTCGAAGTAGAAAATTTAAAGGTCTGTTATGCTACTGCCATGCTGCTAAATCAGGTAAGCCTGTGCGTTGACCAGGGGGAACTGGTCAGCCTGGTGGGTCCCAATGGCGCAGGTAAGTCAACATTGCTTCGGACTGTAACCGGTCTGGTGAGATGGGAAAAGGCTACAATGAGAAGAGCGCGAGCAGGCGACATAACCATTGAAGGCAGTGTGCATTTCAATGGTGAAAGGATTGATAATCTGTCTGCACACGAGATTGTGGCAAGGGGTCTGATACATTGCCCTGAGAGGGCAAGGGTCTTTGCAGAGATGACCGTTGCGGACAATCTGAAGGCAGGGTCCTATTTGTGCAAAGACAGTAAACTGATACAGAAGAATCTGGAGACGGTCTATCGCCTTTTCCCTGTGCTCAAAGATAGAAAGAATCAGGTATCGGGAACGCTGTCCGGCGGTGAGAGGCAGATGCTTGCCATCGGGAGGGCGTTGATGGTGCAGCCCAGGCTTCTGTGTATCGATGAACCATCGACCGGGCTCTCTTCAAAGTTGAAACAGGAGTTATTTCAGCGCATAAAGGAGATCAGAAGCTCTGGCATCGCTGTACTTCTGATTGAGCAGGATGTGAGTCTGGCGTTTCAACTGGCCAACAGAAACTACGTACTTTCCCACGGAAAGGTAGTCGCTGAAGGAACAAGGGAGGAGTTGCTCAAGGACGAGACCATCAGAAAAGTATACCTCGGCTTGTAGTCCTCAGTACCTAGTCTAACTCCACTCTGCATACCCGGCATGTCTTGCGCCAGGCTACATTCTGCAGCTTGCATCTGGGACATGTCTTTTCGGTTTTATCTCGAATCCAGGTGATGAGGCCCTCCGGCATGAAAAACAAGACGAGCAGTACTATCACAGCAACCAGCAACATCCTTAGCTCTGATATACTAAAACTCAGGTATTCCGGAAGCGAGTAGAGCGAGTATAGTATGAAGACCCCTGCTATTGCCCCGTAAATGGTAGCGATCCCACCGAAAACCGCCCATATGATAGCCTGAAATGATAACGTTAATGTAAACACTGCATCCGGACTCGCCACACCAATGAGATGAACATACAAGCCCCCTGCAATACCTGCGAAGAATCCGCTAAGACAGAAGGCCAGAAGCTTATATCTTGTTGTGTTTATCCCCGAAGCCCTGACTGTGACCTCGTCTTCCCGTATGGCGTGAAAAATAAGCCCGGTCTTGGAATCGGTGATTTTCCACATAATGAATCCCAGGACGACCATGAGAGCGGCAGCTATATAATATTCTATTACGGGCGAAGAGGATATGGGGACTATGGCCTTTATACCCTGTACGCCAAGTGTACCCCCGGCTCCGGGGATGGCGGGGATAATATCTTTTATGATTAAAGGAAATGCCAATGTGCCGAAGGCCAGATAGATACCTCTCAGACGCAGGCAAGGCACTCCCAGAATCAAGCTCACAAGTACAGCGGCGATCGCACCTATGGGTATGGTGAGCCACGGCGGTAAACCAATATACACGTTTAGGAGGGCGGCCGTATAGGCAGCGACACCGAAAAAGGCGGCATGGCCGAAGTTCATCTGTCCGGTGAATCCGGACAACAGGTCCCAACTGGCGGCGAATATGGCAAATATGCATGTCAGTGTAAGTATGCTGAGATAGTGGGGATTCCCGGTTATCACAGGTACCAGGAAAAGCATCAAACAGAAGATTACAACTACAGTCCTGCTGGGGAGCACGAATATCTCTCCCCTGAGCTCCTTGTACCCTCGGCTTACATATGCAATTACGGTACTTATCATCTCTCTTCCTCAAAGCGAACGCCGAAGAGCCCCTCAGGCCTCATCAGGATTACAGCCAGCATGAACGCGAGTGCTACAGCTTCCTTCAGATATGCTTGTTCTGAAATCATAACTGTAACAATTGTTTCTACAAATCCCAGGATGAATGCGGCGATAAAGCTGCCTTTGATGCTTCCCAGACCGCCCAGAACGACAATTGCCAGCACGGTTACCAGAGGAGACATCCACATGAAAGGCCTCGCGGTAGATTCCACTACTGCTCCTGCAATTGCCGCTAGCACCAGAGCAATTCCCATGGTTATCATTCCGGTTCTGGTGACGTTTATGCCCATGAGGTTTGCTATCTCTCTATCCTGTGCAGTTGACCTGATAGCGATACCGAGTCTGGTTTTCATTAATATCGCCCATGT
>CAYHAX010000254.1:0-1746 GCA_964354695.1 uncultured Dehalococcoidia bacterium | reverse complement strand
TGGACAAATGGGCATGGCAGAGCAACATGAGGGCTGCCGCAGCTCAGAGGGAAGGCAAGTTCAAGCACGAGATAATACCGGTGGAGGGCACGCTGCCCGATGGCACGGTGAAGCTCATTGACTACGACCAGGGCGTCAAGCCCGACTCTAAGCTGGAGAAGATACGCACCCTGCCTCCTATTTACAAGCCTGGTGGCACGATATGCGCCGCCAGCACCTCGGGGGAGAACGATGGTGCGGCGGTGGGCATCTTCATGTCGAAAGAGAAGGCAAAGCAGTTAGGGCTGGTGCCCCTGGTCACCATCAAGAGCATGGCTTGGATAGGCGTTGACCCCGCAATCATGGGCTACGGCGCTGTGGCAGCATCCAAGAAGGTTTTGAAGCGGACTGGCATGATTGTAGACCAAATAGACCTTGTGGAGGTAAACGAGGCATTCTCGGTGCTGCCCCTGATGCAGATAAAGGACATGGGCATAGACCCCGAGAAGATGAATGTGAACGGCGGCGCTGTCTGTATCGGTCACCCTGTGGGGGCGAGTGGGATGAGGGTGCTGGGCACATTAGCACACGAGATGAACCGCAGAAAAGCCCGCTACGGCCTGGCAGCCATCTGCGGCGCCTGGGGCGCAGGCGCAGCGACCGTGGTGGAGAGGGAAGACTACTGGGAAGGGAAACGCTCGTTTTTTAGTTAGGGATGCGGAATTTATCTATCTCTTAAGAAATCCAAAACCTCCTTATTAAATCTGCTCTTCATCTCCACCAGAATATTATGCGACCCGCCCTCAATCTTGACTAGTTTGGCGTTGGGTATCCTGGTCGCCATCGCTTCTATGGAGCGAGGCGGACAGAATTTATCCTCAGTGCCTAATATCACCAGGGTAGGGGCTTTAATCAGATGTAACCTGTCCAGTGTGCTGTTACCAACAGTAGCTTCGATTAGTCTAATATGTGATTCGATGCCGCCCAGTTTCAGTTGCAATCTGGCGAGCGGCAAGATGAACATTCTGGAGAGCCTCTTATTAAAGCCCAGAGAAATTATTTGATGAAAGTCTATGCCTTTTTTAGCCCATTCCAGCATCTGAGGACGGTGTGCCGCCCACATATGCTCCCAGAGCTCTCTACCCTGAAGGGCTGCCTGGCAGATAGTACACTGTTTCATGCCGGCATATATGATATCGGATTGACCGGAGCGTTCCTTGCGGCCAAAGGCGCGCAGCACCTCTGGGGGCAGGTCGTCTATCCCCTCCGCGCCGGTGTTGGTGCTCGCGAGTACCAGCTTGATTACCCTGTCGGGGTAATTGATGGCAACCTCCTGCGCCACTCTGCCACCATGAGATACACCGAGTACATGAGCCTTATCATTGTTCAGATGGTTCATTAGACCGATGGTATCATCCGCCAATGTCTTCATTGTATAGGGCTCATCAGGCTTGTCGCTTTTACCCATGCCTCTGCTGTCAAAGGTGATAACCTTGAAATGCTTACTGAAGGCTCTTTTCTGGAAAACCCAGCTCTGCCGTGTCCCTCCCAACCCCATTATCAGAACTAGCGGCTCACCTTGCCCGCTGACATCAAATGCCATGTTGATTCCATTTACCTTTGCTTGTGGCATTTCCCCCTCCTCTCAATAAATCCTCGCTATAATGTCATCCTATTGACCTGTTGTTGCATTATACTGCCAATCGCAGTAGAATGTCGCAAGAAACGCGATAAGGTTACCAAAGGATATTAATCTAAAAAGCATTA
>CAYHAX010000253.1:0-2470 GCA_964354695.1 uncultured Dehalococcoidia bacterium | reverse complement strand
TAAGAATGGAGGTTAATAAAGGGCTCGCCACCCCCGGGTTTGCCTATAACGCAAATAAGATTCCCGCAGGTAAAACCTTCACAGTTCCTTGTTCCAAATCCCTCAAACCGGATGGCACACCCTTCAACCCCTCCACAATCAAAATCCAGAAGTTCTCCATAGCCTGCGATACACCGGAGGGTGAGGGCTCCTGGAACGCCACCTGGCGCTGAACGCCCGATTAGCGATTCAGAGAAAAAACGAGCACCCCTAACCATTCTCTCTCGGAGTTGATTCCAGCATCTTAGACTCTCGCTCCAACACCTTTATAAGCGCATCCACAATCCTCGGGTCCCACTGTGCCGCAGCCCCCTTCTTCAGGGCTTGAATCGCGTCCTCGTGGCTCATAAAGGTAGGACGATAAGGACGTGAACAAGTCATAGCATCGAAAGCGTCAGCGACAGCTATAATGCGTGCCCCCAGAGGTATCTCATCGCCCTTCAGCTTCTTAGGATACCCCTTGCCGTTGTACCATTCGTGGTGGCTCTCAACCAAAGGTATTAGGTCCTTGAAATACTCTATGCGAGGCAGTATCTCCACAGCAGCCCCCGGATGCCTTTTCACCTCACTGTACTCAGCAGGTGTCAAAGGACCTGGTTTAAACAAAATGTCGTCTCGGATAACCACCTTGCCGATATCATGCAGCGTAGCAGCCATCTTTATCTGCTCATTCATCTCGGGGGATAAACGAAGCTGCGTAGCTATCTCTCCAGCCCGCAGGCTCACCCTTTCAGAATGCCCCACCGCGTAAGGTTCATGTGACTCAGCCATAAGCGCCAGTGAACGTGCCATCTGTAAATATGCCTCCTCTAGACGTCCTTGGTGGTCCCCACCGCCCAGCTTGTTGATAGCTCCCTGCTCGCGGGAGAGCGCATCCGTAGCCTCTTGATGATATTGGTGTACCTGCCCCGCTTGCCATTGCACCTTCTCTTCTAAACGACGCTGGTACTCCCTGTTCTCCAGCACCAACTTCCTTCTCTCCAGAGCCCTGCTCACCCTCATGCTCAGGTCATCCAAATCAAAGGGCTTGGTCACAAAATCATACGCCCCCTGCTTCATGGCTTCGGTGGCAGTCTTGGCATCTGCTAATGCGGTCAGCATGACCACAGACGTATCGGGATGGTCAGTGACCATCTGCGGCAAAGCCACCATTCCCGACAGACCCGGCATCTTTATATCCATCAGCACCAGGTCAAAGTCCTTCATAAACGCCTTCCACAACGCCTCCTTGCCATCAGCAGCAACATCGCACTCATAGCCATCCACCCCCAGCTTGCGACACAGAATCCCCCTTATCGACTCCTCGTCATCAACCACTAATATTGCCTGTTTTGCGTTGTCCATCTAACGCCTCCTCTACCCTTGTTGCCCCTCCGCTGCTATCGGTATCTCAACTACGAATGTAGCTCCATTTCGCTCGCTGTGGATGTTATTATCCACAGCCCGCACCCTAAACACTTTTCCCTTTTCATTTTTCACTTTTCAATCCTCACTTCCAACCACCCCATCCTTATGTCATTCCTTTGAAAATAGACGTTTTTACCGTTCGCCCTGAGCCTGTCGAATGGCACAATGTCATTCTGCCCCTAATCAATCCCCATTTTGAATTTTGCGCTTGGAATTTCGAATTTGCTTAGGATTTCGTAGATACCCACGGGCAAAGCCCGTGGAACTCTGCCCTTCGGGTTATTAGACATTAGCATACCCTTCACCTCCCCAAATAGTGGTTTTCGCCAGATATTGACTAGTGGTTTCCTCCAAATCCCCCATTTTCCCTTTTCAATTTAATATTTGCATTTTGCACTTCCCCGCAACATTTCCGTCCCCCGTGCCCCCTGCCGAAAGCTGACTCCTGACCGCTGACAACTCCCTTGCGCCCCCATTTTTCACTTTTCAATTTGATATTTGCATTTTGCAATTTCGTTCCCCGTCCCCTCGCAGCCCCAATGTCCTTACTGCCTTGAGCAGGATTCCAGAGCGTAGGGGCAAGGTGCCCTCGCCCAAATCCTCTCTCCCTCCATGGGAGAGATAAGACACCTGAGTTCGTCGAAGGATGAGGGGGTTACCTAAATGTCATTGCGAGTCCTTCTTTGGGAAGGACGAAGCAATCTCACTGTCCGCTGACCGCTGAAAGCTGATGGCTGAACGCTAACTGAAGAAGTGCAGTCCGGCAAAATGCAGAGTGTAAAATCCTTGTAGCCTTTGGATTTGGAAATTGTTTAGGATTTCGGATTTGGAATTTAGAATTTCGCTAAAGGGGGGAGCCAGATAATTTCAAAACCCCAGTCGTTTCCGAAAAATTACCTTGCCATCTCCAGGGGCATAAAAATCGGCGACCTGGCAGACCACCTCATAACCGCGGGAGCGGTGAAACATCCTGGTCTTCTCGTAGTCCGGCTTGGAGGAAGTCTCGATGAAAATCAATCTTCCC
>CAYHAX010000252.1:0-1647 GCA_964354695.1 uncultured Dehalococcoidia bacterium | reverse complement strand
CGGCATTGAACAGCTTTTCACCGACCTCCAGGACGCTTTTACTGTACCCGCTCTCAATCTCGGTAAACACCACCCCCACAAGCTCGCGAAACGGGCTATATCTGCTCTGCAAAAAGCGCCTCGCCTCCATAGAGACTCCTTCTCGCCACATGTTTCTTGGACGTAATATAGCCACCGCACTCGCCGCTTACAATCGTAGGGGGGCATCAGCCTGAGGCTGATGCCCCCCTAACGATTCCTTATATTGGCTGGGTTGGAGCCCCTAGGTTCTCGACGAAAAGGGAAGCGGGTTTCGCGTAGCGAAACCCGCTTCCCGCACTGACCGACACCATGAAGGCGGGCGTCTAAGAATTATCTGTGTCTCCGAAGGCATCCAGGAAAGGCTGGGGTATCTCTATCGCACTCCCATTCTCCTGAGAATACTTGTTGATAAACTCCTGGCACCCCTCAATGAACCTGACAAAGGTATGCAAATCGCCGAACGTAGCTGCGCCCTGAGCCTGCCCCTGCAGCAGCACCTGGATTTTACTATCCCCTGATAGATAGATATGCACCTGCATTTTCATAATTCACATCTCCCTGGCGCGTCCAGACTGTCCAGCTACAGTGAACTCAATGCTATCACACACACCTAGAGTTAGACCATAGCCATTTCTAACTTTTATTCAGGCAGAATAGTACTCGCAATCTCCAGGTACTAACAGCAGCCCTGGCAGTATGCCTTTACCTGTAGCAAACTTAACTGTTTTTCACCATGCCTGCACCCGCTACGTTCAAGACGAAGCAGCAGGTTATCGGACAACGAACGGAAAACACCGCACCACCTCCTCCCACTATTCTCGAAAATAGTACCATTTTCCCATCCCCCATGGGCTGGAAGAACTATTGTGGCACAATGGGAGGTATTGTAATGTCTGAGTAGGATTATGGTAGTAATATTATTTGGTGCATCCCACACCAATCAGGAAGCGCAGGGAGGCAAACATGTCGACAAAAAGCAAGTCTATACGAAACAAGCCTCTGCAGGAGCAGCTACCCCTGCAGAGAGAGTGCCCCGAAGCAACATCGGTAGACCTCTTCGTCGTTCATGAAGAGGACACCGATCACGCTCCCAGAAAACCCACCAGCAAAACACTACATGATATTCTGAAAGAGTTGCCGCCCGAAGCAGACTACCACAAGGTGCTATCCGAGAACAGGATGGCAGAGGCTGCGAAACGTATTGCCCACGAGATGAACAATCCCCTCACCGTAGTTTTGGTATATTCCCAGCTTCTGCTGAGCAGAGGGAATCTGGACGAAGCGGTTAAAGCAGGACTGGAGGTCATTTACAGGGAGACGGAACGCGCCAGCCTGCTCAACACCAGCCTGTTCTTCTACTCCCGCAGAGAGAAGCCCGAGAAAAAGCTCATCTCAATACAGGAGACTATCCAGAGAACTCTTGAGTTCCATATCACCAGCCTGGGAGCCAACAATATAGAGCTGGTTGTCAGATTACAGCCCGATATCCCCAAGACTATGGCTGACCCCTATCAGATGCAACAGCTCTTCAGGAACATCATTATCAACGCTGAACAGGCTATGAGCGAAGCCCACGGCAAAGGCAACCTTTGCGTAAAAGCGCAAAAGGTGGGCGAGATGATTAGA
>CAYHAX010000251.1:0-5636 GCA_964354695.1 uncultured Dehalococcoidia bacterium | reverse complement strand
GGAGCGTTTGGTTCCCAAGAATATACCCTATCGGCACGATGCTACCTGGGGCGATGGCAACGGCTACTCCCATGTACGCGCCTCGCTGCTGGGCGCTTCTCTGGTGGTGCCCTACGTAAACAAGAGGCTTACCCTGGGTACGTGGCAGCAAATAATCTTTGCCGATTTCGACAACAGGCCGCGCTCCCGCGATATCGTGCTCCAGATTATGGGTGAGTAGGGCAGGGCGATCCTCTTTTCAACCCCCTGTACCCCCCACTCTTGGGGGGATTTTGAAGTTGGGGGACGCCCCCAAATCCCCCGTCAAAGGGGCGAAGCCCCTCTGAACTCCCCGTTAGTTTTGACGACCTCCCTTCGATTCCCAAAGCCTGAGTCTTCCGATAAGGGCTGTAGCAAAGGATTCCACGTCGTGAAGGGAGTCACGATGCTGCCCTGTAGGGGCAATTCATGAATTGCCCCTACTCTATCACACCTTCCTGGCGCAGTTGCTCGATGTCATTTTTCTTCATGCCTATGACGCCTTTCAGTATCTCCTCGGTGTTCTCGCCGTAGAGCGGCGGGCGCGCTCGCGGCTTGACCGGCGTGTCATAGAGCCTAAACGGGCTTTTAATGAGCTTCACCTTGCCCATCTTGGGGTGGTCTACTTCAACAATAATGCCGCGGTGTCTGACATGGGCGTCGGATACTGCCTCCTCGATGGTGTACACCGGTGCCCCCGCGACGTCGGCTTCATCGAAAAGCCTAAGCCACTCGTCCCTGGTCTTGGTGGCGAAGATTTTGCAGAGCTCTTTATACATCTCCTCCTGCTTGTCGATGGTAGCGAAGTGGTTGGGGATGAAGTCCTCTTTGCCAATGAGGCGGCAGAGGTTGTGCCAGAGCGGCGGCTCCAGGCAGGACAGGGCAACGTACTTATCGTCCTTCGTCCTGTACACATTCAGCCAGGCCTGGTCGCTCCCTGTGGGCAGCACGCTCCGCTCCGCCTTCTCGCCGCTTAACAGATACCGCAGGGTCATCACCCAGTTGAAGAAGAGCATGCCGTCCGCGATGGCCACCTCGACGAACTGCCCTTTGCCTGTCTTCTCCCTGGCGTAAAGGGCTGCCAGGATGGAGCTGATGGCCTGGCAGTTGGCGGAGAGGTCCGATATCTGGGGGGAGATGACATGTATCGGCGGCCCCGCTTTGGGGCCGGTAGCTCCCAGGATTCCGGTAAGGGCGACCACGTTGATGTCGTGCGTGGCGCGGTTTAGATAGGGGCTGTCCAGCCCGTAGCCTGTGATGGAGCAGTAGATGAGCCTTGGATTGCGCTTGCTCAGGGTTTCGTAGTCCATGCCCAGACGCGCTGAGGCGCCGGGACGGAATCCCTCAATGAGAATATCCGCTTTATCCACCAGATGATATACGATATCTCTGCCTCTATCGTGCTTGAGGTTGACCGCAATGCTCTTCTTGTTGCAGTTCATGCCCACATAGCGGAACCAGGTATCATTGGTGAACATGAAGGAGAGCGCTGGCGCGTTGGCCGTGCGCGGTGTCTCTATGGTGATAACCTCAGCGCCGAAATCGGCCAGCATCATAGAGGTATATCTGCCCGGGCTGTGCCGTGCCAAATCCAAGACCTTTATGCCTTCCAATGGGCCCATGTTTTCACTCCTTTGTCTCTGAAAATTAGCTCTATTCGATGACCTCTTCTTTAAGCAGGCGGTCTATTTTCTTTTCGCTGTAGCCCAGGAGGGTGCTCAGTATCTCCCTGGTGTGCTCTGCCCAGAGCGGAGGCCTTGTCCTCACCTTGGCTGGTGTGTCGGAGAGCTTGAAAGGCGTATTCAGCAGCTTCACCTTGCCCAGCTTGGGGTGCACCAGCTCTACCACCACCTGGTGGTCCTTGTAGTGGGGGTCGGCGAACATCTCCTCGAAATCGTAAACGGGGGCAACGCAGACATCCGCTTCGTCAAGCAGCTTCACCCATTCATCCCTATTCTTGGCGGCAAAGGCTTGGGAGAGCGCCTGGTATGATTCCTGCTGCTCCTCCGGGGAGCCGAAGTGCTTGGGGATGAGGTCCTCCCTGCCCACCAGCTTGCACAGGTTGCCCCAGAGCCAGGGCTCGAAGCAGCCTATGGTGAAATATTTGCCGTCCTTAGCTTTATATATGTTCATCCAGGCCATGTCGCTGCCGGTGGGCGACTCCGTCCGCTCCGGAGATACTCCATCGCGGAAAAATTGGGGGGCATGAACCCAGTGGTAGAATACAGCCCCGTCGGTGCTGGAGACATCTATGTACTGCCCTTTGCCAGTCCTATCGCGAGCGAAGAGGGCGGCGATGATAGCGATGACAGCCTGGTTGGTGCCTCCGAGGACATCGGCTATCATGGGTGAGACAACGTACGATGGCGGTCCGCTCTTGCTGCCGCTGAGTCCCAGTATGCCGGACATGGCGACGAAGTTGATGTCATGTCCGGGTCGCCGGGCGTACGGCCCCTTCTGCCCGTAGCCCGTGATGGAGCAGTAGATGAGGCGGGGGTTGAGCTTGCTCACCGTCTCGTAGTCCATCCCCCGGCGTTTGAGCGTCCCGGGGCGGTTTGTTTCCAGGATAACGTCCACCTTCTCCGCCAGGCGGTAGAAAATCTCCTTGCCCTCATCCTTCTTTATATTGAATGCGATGGACTTCTTGTTGCGGTTGAGACCGATGTAGTGCGCCTCGGTGTCGCTTGTCATCATACCGACCATCTTCCCCGTGGTTCTGGGTATCTCGACTGTTATCACCTCGGCGCCGAGGTCGGCGAGAATCATAGAGCAGTACCTGCCCGGCCCGTACAATGACAGGTCGAGAATCTTTGTCCCCTCTAATGGCCCCATATTTTCAACCCCTTGTTTGCGATGACGCTAGTATATCATCTGAGCTAGCGCACGGACAACGACGCCTGCGATGGTGGCAAGGGTTTCCCGATTTTGGGTATAGCGTGGCCCGGGTTTTGGGGTTTTCGCATTTTTCAATATCTTGTGCATTTTGCCAGCGAGCTGATGATTTATTGACCGCACCATGTATTTGAATTATCATGGCAGCATTGCGATTCCTGGTTTCCTCTTTACATTATGGATAGTGGAGGGTTACTTATGAAAGCTACACATTCTCGCAGCCCTATTGAACGTAATGTAGCCATGGAGCTGGTGCGTGTTACCGAAGCGGCAGCCCTGTCAGCAGCCCGTTTTTTCGGTAAGGGCGACAAAAACCTGGTGGACAAGGCAGCGGTGGAAGCCATGCGGTACGTCCTGGGCTACGTTAGGATGGATGGAATCGTGGTCATCGGAGAGGGAGAGAAAGACGAGGCTCCCATGTTATATATTGGAGAGCGGATTGGTGACGGCTCGGATTTACAGGTTGACATTGCAGTTGATCCGATTGACGGCACCACTCTGACTGCGAAGGGGCTTCCCGGAGCCATATCTGCCGTGGCGCTCTCGGCTAGAGGTACGATGAATTGCCCAAGGGAACTGGTGTATATGAATAAGATTGTCACCGACCGTGAGGCAAAGGACGCTATAGATATTGAGGCATCGGTGGCAGAAAACTTGAAGAATATCGCCAAAGCCAAAAAAAGAAGGGTATCAGAAATTACGGTGGTGGTCCTGGACAGACCGCGCCACGAACAGTTACTGTCAGAGATCAGGAGTGCAGGCGCCCGGGTCAAACTGATTTCCGATGGTGACATAGCGGCGAGTCTACAGGCCGCCCTGCCCGAAACAGGAGTCGATGTTCTCATGGGCATCGGGGGCACACCTGAGGGAGTCCTCTCCGCTGCGGCCATACATTGTATCGGAGGCGCTATACAATGTAAGGGCTGGCCTCGAGACAAGAAGGAAAGAGAAGCAGCCATAGCCGCCGGAGTTGATCTTGACAAAGTGTATAAAACGGAAGACTTGATAAAAAGTGAGGATGTCTTTTTTGCTGCCACCGGGGTTAGCAGCAGCGAATTACTGAAGGGAGTACGTTATACCAGCGGCGGAGCACAAACGCAGTCTCTAGCTATGCGCTCCAGTTCCGGCACCATCCGCTGGATCGATGCATGGCACAACTTCGAACGACTGGACAAACTCAGTTTTATTAAACTCCATTGAAAAAGCCTTTACATCATAATGATTAAAAGCAGGCAATCAAGTCCATCGTGGCTCCAATCCACCTCAGGCGGACACTAGACTTTGTGCCCTGTAGGGGCGACCTGCGGGTCGCCCTCCTATTAAATGGTTGGTTTGTGGGTCTTGCCAGGTGAGCAGGAATCTGCCTTAAAACTTATAGTGGATTCTAGGGTATTCAGAGGTGCTCCATAAACACTAGTACTTACTTGGAGAAGTAAACGTATTATTTGTCAAACGTAGAAACTGAGTTTTCGAGCGTGAATATGATTACGCTGATTACTGCAACTAAGCACTAGGTTTTGAGCGCTTTGTCTTTAGCCATTGAACAATCCGATGATTTGTTCATTTAATAGCTATGCTGGATTATCCCCTTCTCTTTCGGAAAATTATATGTTCCCCCCCTTTTTTCGATAGTTTAAATAACACGATTAGAGTCCAAGACTATGCGCGTTCCGGCTTCTCCTCTCAGTGCTTCCATCGCCCTTTCAGGCGCAGTGATTATCACCTCACGCTTGTATTTCCCTGGGGCACCTTTAATGAATTTTATCGACGCGCGTATTTTCGGCTCCATGCTACCGATCCCGAGTTGACCTTCTTTAAGGAGCGCTTCTGCCTCGGTGACCGTAATAAGATGCAAAGGCTTCTGAGAGGGGCGGCCAAAATCAACAAAAGCATTTTCCACAGACGTCAAAATAAGGAGAATGTCTGCGCCAACGTCAATTCCTAAGCGAGCTGAAGCAAGTCTTGCCGGCGGTGACCAACTTGAGCTACCACGAAATGGAGATAGCAGAAGGCACGATGGCTAGTCTGAAATTCATGGAGGCTGCGTTCGGCAATAGATGCGAGGAAGAACGGCAGAAGATACGTGCCAACCTCTTGGCTTACTGCGGACAGGATACCGGCGGCATGATAGAGATAATAAACAGACTACGGCAGTTTGCAGAAGGTTCGTAACGAAGGTCCGAAGGCATCAGTAATCTTTAATGGACTATCAGCAGAAGGTTGTTCACGAGTGTTGTTGGTTCAGTATTCGACAGACTGTCTGAGGCGGTATTTGCCTGATAATCAGTTGGAGAGAAGATCCATCGCGATCCAAACATAGTGTCTGTTCTTGATGAAGATTTTCTTGACCCAACCCAGGGGTGGATGTAGACTGAGATCGTCGACTCTGGCTGACTGTGCCCTGGTGAGCAAGGCTGTCACCGGTTTTCAATGCAGTGTATTGGATTTTAGGTAAGAATGGATCAAAATAAGGACACCACCCCTATCGATCCTCAAGTGTTGGTTGAATTGGTGTCTGTACGAATGCCTTTCGGGAAATACAAAGATCGCATCCTTTGTGATCTGCCTGAACCTTATCTGGTATGGTTTCACCAGAAAGGTTTCCCCCCAGGGAAAATCGGTGTCCTGTTGTCCGCTCTGTATGAAATCAAACTAAACGGATTGGAATATCTTCTGAAGCCAATCAGAAAATATGAGCGGTGAAGCAGACTGGAAGATTCAAACGG
>CAYHAX010000250.1:0-3934 GCA_964354695.1 uncultured Dehalococcoidia bacterium | reverse complement strand
GGTTCCTGTTTGTCTCCAGGATTCGCTGTTCCATTCTTTTTGCTTCCGCAATATCTCGGGTGGTCAAAACTATCTCTGTTATATCGCCCAGGCTGTTTCTTACCGGTGAGGCTTTTACCTCGACATGTCTTTCCTCTGTAGCATCGCCAGTTCCGTAGCGGTGAACATGTATAGCCTGTGAATTCTTGCCGGTCTTCCAGACCTCGCTCGCGGGACATCGGCAATCTGGAAGAGCACATGGCTCAAGGGCGCTGTGAGAGAGTTCATAGCAGTGCCGCCCGATTATTTTTGCCTTGCTCAGTCCATATCTCCGCATCGCCGCTGCGTTAGCATAGACAATGCGGAAATCACGGTCTATGACGGCTACTTCGTCATCGAAACTGTCTATAATTGACTGCCAGTACTCAGGCGCAGTTTGAGGCTTGCTCGTTTGGTTGCCGGACTTTGCAGTTCTTCGAGGTTTCTTATGCTGCATCAACAAATTCCAGGAACTGTTTTGATAGCTTCTGACTGAATGTTATACCGCTACAGAGGTTTTCGTCAAGTTTGCGAGCGCTCCCTTAAGACTTGCTTTTGAAGCAATTGTCTGCACATGACACAATTACAGGGCTGGAACTTAAGGCTAAGTTAATGAAGCTTATAGCCAATGTTCTTTCTCAAAATACGATTACCACTCTGTCAAAAGGGACTACCCTTAGTCCAGTCCTATAACCATGCCTCTCGGAACGACTACTATACCCTTGTCAGATACTATGCAGCCTCTCCTTGCATCCGCCTCCAGGTCATATCCTATTGATGCGCCTGACTTAACTCTCACATCTGTGTCGATGATAGCTCGCCGTATCCTAGCGCCAGGCTCTATATTGACATCATTAAGGATTATCGATTCCTCCACGAAAGCATCTCTCTCCACGATTACGCCTGGAGAGAGAATAGATTTCCACACCATGCCTCCACTAATGATACAACCATCAGCCACCATAGAATCAGGTGATCCTCCTCCGAAGACAAACTTGGTCGGAGGCAGCGACCTCTCATATGCTCTAAAGGGCCACTTCTCCCCGTAGAGATTAAAAGGGGGGTCCACACCCAGGAGCTCTATATTTGCTTCATAGTACGAATCTATGGTGCCAATATCCTTCCAGTAGGAAGAGTCATGGGTACTATCAACTAGAATCTTGTGCCTCGTGCCCTCTCTCACTTCAACCACGAAATCCTCAATCTTGTTTTCTTTCTCGTAGTCGTAAGCAAAGACGTTACGACCCCTGCTGATTGCCCTTGGAATGGCACCTTTACCAAAATCGTCTTCTGGTTCCTGTAAAGCTTCTCTAAGAACACTGGCTTTGAATACATAAATTCCCATTGAGCCTAGGACGTAGTCCGGAGCATCCCCAATCGTCTTTGGCTGCCCCGGCTTTTCCTCGAACCCAATTACCCTTCCCTTTTTATCCACCTCAAGCACCCCGAGTCTTCCAGCGGCCTCTTCTGCCCTCACCCTGATAGCCGATAATGTGAGATCCGCTTTCTTCCTCTTGTGATAGGCTACCATCTGAAGGTAGTTCATTTTGTAGATGTGATCACCAGATAGAATCAGGATAGTATCGGCGTTGTTTTTCTTGATTAGATCAAGGTTTTGCCGTATAGCATCGGCCGTACCACGGTACCAATCCCCACCTGCCTTCTGCTGCGCAGGCACGCAGTATATGTAGTCACCCAACCTTGAACCCGAGATACCCCAGCCATCCTGGATGTGCTTATTTAACGAGTCTGACATGTACTGTGTAAGGACGAAAATCTGGCGGATGCCTGAGTTGATGCAATTGCTCAGCACAAAATCGATAATACGGTATTTGCCAGCGAAGGGAACAGCCGCCTTCGACCGCCCACTCGTTAGGGGCAGCAATCTCTCACCGGCACCACCTGCCATTACTATTGCCAGCACCCCGTTCAATGTCGATCACCAAGTATCAAACTGACCATGGATCTACCCCAATAATATCCTTTCTTCAGTGAATACGCAGTTCTCAGGCGAAGGCAAAATATGTTTCACCTCCCATTTTGAAAACCTAGTCCTGGTAAAGCGCTTGGTTTTGAATCATCTCATCGGCGATGTTGAATGTACCCATGAAGCTAGAGTCGTCATAAGGGGCTTTCAGCGTATAGTGTTACCACTTGCCTCTTCAGCTAGACTATCCTGTCGGCCACGAGTTTCCCCGCCCGGCTTCGAGTTCTACTGTTCTTTAGCCCCGCTGAAAGTTCGTAGTCGCCGATTACATCCTGAACCCATTTGCTGAAATCATTCCTGTCCGCAGTGACATGGTATCGAAAGGTATCATCCGACATTTCCCGCAGAGCGACGCCGAGTTCCTCCAGGTTCTTCATCACGCGACCATCGTGGCATAAGAACGCCTTGCCTGCCGGAACATCTGCTAACCGCGATTTAATTACAGCCTTGCTTACCACAGCAGCAGCTCTGGCTACGCTCTTGCCTATTCGGTACATCTTAGTCCCACATACCGGGCACATACCCTTAGTCGCTGGCCTTCCATTCTTCATGGTTACGCTCTTGGCATTTTTCATTTCCCTTTTTGTATGACACTTCACACAATATGCTTGCACCGACCACCTCCTATCTTTTTTCTAGAACAGCCCATTTAATGAGTTAAAATCAGGGAGTGAATTGTATCTTCATCCGAGCCCCAGCCTGTTCTCGGCCTTAGCAATTATCTCGCGGGTAGTGTCAATCATATCCTGACTTACGGAGACCGAGGTGATACCCCATTCCACGAGCTTCTCGGTAAGCTCAGGGTAAACCGATGGCGCCTGCCCACAGATGGAGCAGGTAACACCCATGCTCTTGGCTACCTTAACGGCTCTTTCCAGGAATATCATAACAGCTTCATCCCGCTCATCGAAGAGTTTGGCCAGTTTGGCATTGTCCCTGTCAACACCCAGGACAAGCTGGGTCAGGTCATTGGAGCCGATGGAGATGCCGTCGATACCCACAGCCAGGAACTTATCCAGCAGGATGACGTTGGACGGCACTTCAACCATCATCCAGAGCTTGAAGTCGTCAGAGCGCTTCAGCCCCTCGGCTTCCATAATCTCTTTGGTTCTGGCTAGCTCTTGGACGGTTCTGACGAAGGGAATCATCACCCAGAGGTTATTATATTTCTCCCGCACCTTCTTTATTGCGGCTAACTCTAACTTGAATGTATCAATATCGAAAATGTACCGCGAGGCTCCTCTGTAGCCAAGCATGGGGTTTTCTTCAGTTTCTTCGTACTTTTCGCCACCTTTCAAAGCTCTGTATTCGTTAGTCTTGAAATCAGTAGTTCTATAGACTACCTGGCGGGGGTAGAATGCCTTGGTAAAGGTGGTTAACCCTGCCGCAAGCTTATCAACGAATTCCTTACCTCGATTCTGTTCAATCATGTAACTGGGGTGCTCACCAATCTGAGCTACTATAAACTCAGCCCTCAGCAGACCTATGCCATCTACATCACGAGAAGCAACCCTGTCAACTAGCTCTGGTTGTGCTAAGTTTACCAGGAGCTTGGTCCTGGTCTTTACTTTAGCTCTGGCTTTAGCCTCTTCCTTTTTGGCAATTTCTATTTTACCCGCGAAGACCTTGCCATTTCCGCCATCCACAGTAATCATCTGTCCGTCTTTCAGCGTCTTAGTTGCCTTTCCGGTGCCAACAACACAGGGGATACCCATCTCACGGCTGACAATGGCAGCATGGGCGGTTCTACCGCCACGGTCGGTAACAATGGCGACTGCTCGCTTCATAGCCGGAACGTAGTCGGGCGTGGTCATTTCGGCAACCAGTACATCACCTTCAACCACCCTGTCTATTTGAGAGGCGTCGGTGACTATTTTCACGGGCCCCCAGGCAATACCAGGACTGGCGGGTGCTCCGGATAGAAGCGCT
>CAYHAX010000249.1:0-6046 GCA_964354695.1 uncultured Dehalococcoidia bacterium | reverse complement strand
TTGCAGGGATAGACGCCGTGGGGGGCATAGCCCGGGTTGCGGTTGCCCATGCGGTTCTGTATCGTGCCGTTCGCCACGTAGTCCATCACTACGGGCGCTGCCAGGTGCACGCTGGCTTCCAGCATGGCTAAATCTATATATTGACCCTTGCCGGTGCGGCGGCGGAAGTCGAGGGCTGACATGAGGGCGATGAGCACGTACCAGGGGGCGATATAATCCGTGTAGGCAGCCACGGGTAGCGAGGGCGACCTGTCGGGCCAGCCCAGCAGTTGCACGAAGCCGTTGGTTGCCTGTAGAACCTGACCGAAGGAGGGCTGCTGGGAGTGCGGTCCGGTCTGACCCACCATGGTCATGCTGAGCATGATGAGGTCCTGTTTTATCTGCTTCAGTATGTCATAGTCCAGTTGCAGTTTGGCCATGACGCCGGGTCCGAAGGTTTCCAGTACTATGTCGGCGCGCTGCACCAGCTTCTTGACGACTTCTTTGCCGCGGGGCTCGCGCAGGTTTATGTTGATGCTGTACTTGCTGGAGTTGTAGTTGGCGAAGACGCCGCTGGCGTTAAACCCCATAGCCCCCGGCTTGAACGGCGTCATCAGACGGGTGCCATCGGGTCTGGTGGCGGATTCTATCTTAATCACCTCTGCGCCGTGGTCGCCCAGGTATTTAGTAACAATGGGTCCTGTGAAGACCCAGGAGAAGTCTACCACCTTAAGCCCTTCCAACGCGTATTTTCTCTTCATTTCGGTTCCCCTTTCACCGTAGTTTTCAACCCCCTGTGTCCTCCATCCCCAGTTGCTAAATAAGTCAGATAACGTTCTCTCTCTTCAGGATGACAAGCTCCTCTTCTGTGAAGCCCAGTTCCTTCACATATATCTCGTCGTTGTGCTCGCCGATGAGAGGAGCCCTTTTCCCCATTTGCCATACCGTCTCGGTAGACCTGAAGTAGGGTCCGGGGTAGGCAAGTGAGGTCTTCAGTTCGGGATGCTTTATCTGCACCCAGAAGTCCCTGGAGGCGAGCTGAGGGGATTCGTAGAGGTCTTTGGCGTTATTCACAGGCTGGAGCACGTTCTTCTGTCTGATGGCTTCCTCGTGCAGCTCCCGCTTGGTGTGCTTGAGGAAGTATTTGCCTATCTCAGCTTCCCATTCGTTTATTTGCTCCTGGGGCACTTCGGTGAAGCTCAGGGTGGTCCAGGAGATATCCTTCATGTTCTCGCCCAAGCCTTCCTTGTTCATGGAGGCAACGAGGTCGTTCATCACCTCTGCTCCGGGCTGTGCCATGAGCAGGCGGTAGCAGACATATCCGTCCTTGCAGGGCCAGATGAGGCGGTAGGTTACGCCCAGCCTCTTCCAGTAGGCGCCTGCCCTGGTGTGTATTATCTGCTTGAGCAGGTACCAGTCGTGCGGGGCGTAGCAGAGCGTCCAGACCATGGATTCCTGCATGGAGACGTCCACGTGCTGTCCCTCGCCGTTAAGCGCTCTGTAGTAGTGGGCGATGAGGGTTCCCACGGTCGCCTGCAGGCTGGATTGGTAGTAGGACTGGTCGCTGCTGAAGCGCACCGGCGGGCGATCGGAGTCGCCGCAGATGAAGGTATACCCAGCCATGGACATGGTGACCAAGTCTGGCGAACTGAACGTGCTGTAGGGCCCGGTTTGCCCGAAGGGCGTTAAGGAGGTCATGATAATCTTGGGGTTGATTTTACTCAGTTCGGAGTAGCCCAAGCCCAGCTTGTCCAGATAGCCGGGCTTGAAGGTCTCGATGACGAAATCGGCTTTTTTAACGAGTTTTTTGAAGATTTCCTGCCCGTCTCTGGTCTCTATGTTGAGGGTTATCCCTCTCTTATTCTGGTTGAAGGCGAACCAGGAGAGGCTTTTCTCGGGGTCGGGGATGTCTTTGTAGAAGGGACCCACGTTCCTGGAGGGGTCGCCTCCGGGTTTTTCCACCTTTACCACGTCGGCGCCGAGCTCTGCCATTATCTTGCCGCAGAAAGCGCCTCTATCGTCGGTCAGGTCCAGGACACGGTAGCGGTCCAGCATAGCTGGTTTACTCTTTTGCTTAGCCATTGCCAGGACTCCTTTCTTTGTAAGAGGTCAGCCGTTAGCTATCAGCTTTCAGTTTTTGGAAAGCCTTTCTACTTTAGTGCCCGGAGCACCTACTCCAGGCTCCCCGGATTCAAAAAGGTGGAGTGGCGGGCGGTGCGCGTTTGTGGGCGCTTGCCTGAGCCATTGCATCCACCTTTTTGCGAACCTTCTCGCTTGCCTGGCCTGTTGCCAGGTATTGGTCTAGCTCTTTATAGGTCAGCCCCATCTCCCCTTCGTCGGTTTGCCCTGCCCAGAGCCCGCCTGAGGGGGGCTTTTCGATAATCTTCGTGGCTATACCCAAATGCCGAGCCATCTCGACGACATCCCTTTTCAATAGATTTGCCAGCGGCATTATGTCAACGCCACCGTCGCCGTACTTTGTGAAGTAGCCCACCGAAAGCTCGCTCTTGTTGCTGGTTCCCACTACCATGTGGTTGAGGCGGTTGGCGAGGTAGTACAGGGTGCTCATCCTGAGCCTGGGCTTCAGGTTGGCTTCAGCCAGCCTTTTGGTTTGCTCGCTGAACTCCGGGTTGGGGAGCGCTTTGAGAATGCAATCGAAGACGTCATCGAGCGCCACGGTTAAGGTGGTGATGCTGAACTGTTGAGCGACGGCGAGGGCGTCGTCCATGTCTTCTTTGCTGCTGTGGCAGGGCATTATCACGCCGAGCGAGTTTTTGGGGAAGGCACGCTGGCAAAGGACGCCGACCACCGCGGAATCAATCCCGCCGCTTAAACCGAATACCACGCCCTTACAGTTGGCTTTGTGGGACTGTTCCTTTATCCAGGACGCGAGTCTCTGGGCTAAATCTTCCATAACAGATAGTTCCGCAAAAGGGCATTTAAGGGGTATCAACGAGGGCTTCGGGGACTTCTTTCACCCCCCCAGTCCCCCAACGGGGCAGACACATTGGTCTGCCCCCACCTCTTGCTCTAAAGTATGGGCAGGTATCTCTTCAATTCGTAATCGGTTACCTGGGAGCGGTATTTATCCCACTCTATCTTCTTGTTGGTGATAAGGCTGTTAAAGACATGGTCTCCAAGGCATTTCTTCAAGAGCTTGCTTTTTTCTGCCAGGTTGATAGCATCGTCCAAGCTCCCTGGTAAAGTGCCAATCCCTCTCCTTGCTCTTGCTTTCTCAGACATCTCATAGACGTTCTCCTCAACCGGCGGAGGCGGCTCGTATTCTTTGTCGACGCCTTCCAGCCCAGCGGCGAGCATGGCGCTGAACGCAAGATAGGGGTTGCACGCAGGGTCAGGCGACCTGAATTCGATTCTGGTGGCATTCTCCCTCCCGGGCTTGTAGCCGGGAATCCTGATGAGGTCGGCACGGTTTCTCAGCGCCCAGGAGATATAAACGGGTGCTTCGTAGCCGGGGACAAGGCGCTTATAGGAGTTGACCCACTGGTTGTTGACCAGGGTTATCTCGGGGGCGTGCTTGAGCAGGCCTGCCAGATAGCACTTGGCTATTTTGGAGAGGTGATACTTATCGTTCTTGTCGAAGAAAGCGTTTCGCTCCCCTTTGAAAAGTGACTGATGGGTGTGCATACCGCTGCCGTTCACACCGAACATCGGCTTGGGCATGAATGTGGCGTGGATGCCCTTTCTCAAGGCTATCTCTTTGACCACCAAGCGGTAGGTCATGATGTTATCCGCCATGGTCAGGGCGTCAGTGTACCTCATATCTATCTCATGCTGGCTGGGAGCGACCTCGTGGTGGCTATACTCCACTCCGATGCCCATATCCTGCAGCGTGAGCACGGTTTCCTTCCTCAAATCTGTAGCCGTATCTGAGGGAATCATGTCGAAATAGCCACCCTGGTCCAGGCACTCGGTACTCTGGGGGCTCTTGAAATAGAAATACTCAAGCTCCGGACCTACGTAGAAGGTGTAGCCCAGGTCGCTTGCTCGTTTCAGGTTCTTTTTCAGGACGAATCGGGGGTCGCCTTCGAAAGGCTTTCCTCCGGGCCAATATATGTCGCAGAACATGCGGGCAACCCGGGTCTCTTTGGGGCCCCAGGGGATGATTTGGAAGGTGGAGGGGTCAGGCAGCGCCATCATGTCGCTTTCGTCTATGCGGGCGAAACCTTCAATGGAGGAGCCGTCGAAGCCCATCCCGTCCTCCAGAGCGATTTCGAGCTCGTCCATAGTGATGGCGAAGCTCTTCAGGAACCCCAGGATGTCGGTGAACCACAGTCTGACGAACTTGACCTTTTGTTCCTTAGCCGATTTAAGTACATACGCCTTGTCTTTTTTTGTTGTTGTCAATTGTCACCCCTCAATGCCGTTATAGAGTTTACCCCTGCCGCTCGCCGGTAGTCAAGGATTGGGTCAGGCTAGTTCTGATTCGATCAAGCCGTAGTCGCCATCTCCGCGCCTGTATATTACGCTGAACTTATTGGTTTCGGGGTTGAAGAAGAGGAAGAAGTCGTGCGCCAGAAGCTCCATCTGGTCAACCGCTTCCTCGGGGGTCATCGGTTTGACGGGGAAGCGTTTGACCTTCACAATCCTTCTTTCTTTTTCCTCCTCCTTCTCCTCCTCAATCTGCTCGGCGGCAAATTCCCTCCGCGCTGGCGAAATCCTTCTTTTGCTGCGGTATAGCTTGTCCTTGAAGCGCTCGATGCGGCGATTCAGTACGTCAACCACTTCATCTATGGCAGCATGGAGGGAAACCGCTTTTTCCTCTGCTCGAAGCAAGGTGCCGTGGCTGTTTATGGTTATCTGCGCTATGTAGCGGTTATCTACTGACTTTGTGGTCTCGCCCGAAAGCTCGACCTTGACCTCGCTGATGTCAGGGAGATGGCGCTCTAGCTTGCTCAACTTGCTTTGAATATAGTCCTGTACTTTCTTGTCGACCTCAACGTTTCTACCTTTGATAACGAGTTCCATGCAATTACCCCCTCAGCGCGAAAGATTATGGGAGACCCAACTCTGTTAGTATGTGCCCGCTCCAAATCGATTTATTTTATGCTATTGCGTCCCAAATTTGCAAGGGTTATTTGGGGGCTTTGGGGACTTTTCGATGTTGGCGAGAAAAAATAGTAGATGCGCCCCAGGACAGAGGCGCATCTACTATGAGCAAAGGTTGCTTATGGCAGGGACTTTACGCTCGTTCTTCTGTGTCAGGCTTTCATCAGCCTCCTGAAAATCAAACTGAAATATGCTGACCAGGCAACAGTAATCAAGGCACCAATGAGTATGCCCACAACCAGGAGCCCCTTTATCAGGGGTGCCCATTCGCCATCGGGGACAAGCCCGGTCAGCCAAATCGCGAGATAGACACAGCCAACGGTCAAGCAGCCGGTGCCGAGAATAGGCACAGAGACCCGAATGGCTTTCATTTTTGCCTCCTTATATCTGTATCATCGTTTACCATAGGGCAGGATGAGCTGGGCTATTTGGCTCCCGCAGTAGCCTTCTTCGCACCTGCCTTCTTCCGTCTGTCGTTCCAGACCTCGAATATGCCGGTGACGTTCACATACCACACGAGCGCCGCCGGGAAGAGGAAGATGGGTACCAGCACTGCTATCGCTACTATTACAGGCCACTCCATTTTGCACCTCCTCCTTATGTTCTCATCTACCTAGGGGCAGGATGAGCTGGGCTATTTGGCTCCAACAGTAGCCTTCTTTGCACCTGCCTTCTTCCGCCTGTCGTTCCAGACCTCGAATATACCGGTGACGTTCACATACCACACGAGCGCCGCCGGGAAGAGGAAGATGGGTACCAGCACCGCTATCGCTACTATTACAGGCCACTCCATTTTGCACCTCCTTTATTTGCTCATTAGAGGGGACTTTCCCCTGTCCAGCATTAAATCTAGCATAGTGAAGAGGGTGCTGACTTCCGCCGAGATGCCTGTTGCTGGTAGGGAGAAACACTTAATTTGCTGGTGAGGGATGGGGGCATATACGCATGTGCTTAACGCTGTGGCAGGGAGAACATCTCCCTCGCTACGGTGAGACCCCAG
>CAYHAX010000248.1:0-2471 GCA_964354695.1 uncultured Dehalococcoidia bacterium | reverse complement strand
GGTGGAGAAGGTGGTGCCTACGGTGGCGTCATTGGTGAAGAGCGGGGGACACTTGATAGTGCTGGTGAAGCCCCAGTTCGAAGCAGGAAAGGAACAGGTGGGCAAGGGTGGGTTGGTGAAAGACCCACTGGTGCACGCCGGCGTTCTGGGACGCTTCGTCTGCTGGGCTGTCGACCACGGCTTCAGGCTGGGTGGTCTGGTGGCATCGCCCATACTGGGCGCTGAGGGGAATAAGGAGTTTCTAGTATTGTTGGGAAAGACATAGACAATTGTGGGTAGCCTGGAGCACCTGCTCCAACCTGCCCTTAATAGAGGAAGCTATAGATGACACCTATCAAAAAGAAGGAATGTCAGAATAAGAACAAAAAGATAGGCATCCTGTACCAGCCCAAAACCTCCGCCGCTGTGACGTTGGCTAAGGAGTTGGCTAAGGTTGTGGAGGGCATGGACGCTCTGGTCTGGCTTTGCTCAGCCTGGGAGGAGGAGAAAGCCTGCGCGCAGGTGGACGGCACCAGGTTCATAGTCTGCCTGGGCGGAGATGGTACTATGCTCAGGGCAGCGCGCATCGCCAGCCCTGCAGGTGTTCCTATCGTTGGTGTGAACCTGGGACGTGTCGGGTTTATGACCGAGATAACCGCTAGTGGCGCCCTGAGCCGCGTGCCCGCGTTCATAGAGGGCGAGGGCTGGGTGGAGGAGAGGTCTATGCTTCAGGTTGAGCTTGTCTCAGCGAATACCCCGCCCTATCACGCGCTGAACGATGTGGTCGTGGGTCGCGGCGAGAGATGCCGCCTGATACGTGTCAAAGCTACTGTAGATGATGAGCCGCTGACAACCTATAAATGCGATGGCGTGATTATAGCCACCGCCACCGGCAGCACGGGCTATGCGCTGGCTGCTGGAGGATCCATCCTGCATCCCCAATCTGAGGAAATAGTGATGAAGCCGATTGCGGCTCACCTCAGCCTGAGCACTGCGCTGGTCTTGCCTGCTGACGCTACTGTGGAGCTTCAGGTGAGCACAACCCATAAGGCAACGCTCAGCATAGACGGGCAGATTGAGGTCCCGTTGAGCGACGGTGATGTGGTGAGGGTCAGACGCAGCCCCTATGTAACCAGGCTGCTCAAGTCTCAATGGCCCGCGGCTTTTTATGATACACTGGTACAGAAACTGGAGAAGCGAGAGTAGATAGAGATGAAGGTGGAGAAAGCTAAAATAACCGATGCTGCCCAGATGCACAAGCTGATAAACAAATTCGCAACTCAGGGCGAGATGCTTCCGCGTGCCCTGAGCGAGATTTACGAGAATATCAGGGATTACTTTGTGGTCAGGGAAGGCGACAAGTTGGTTGCCTGCGTAGCCCTTCATGTAAGCTGGTCTGACCTCGCTGAGATAAAGTCGCTGGCGGTCTCCAAAGTGAGTCAGAAGCAGGGCATAGGCGCTGCCATGGTGAAGAAGTGCATCGAAGAGGCTAAAGAGCTGGGCATATCCACAATCTTCTGTTTGACCTACAAACCCGAGTTCTTCGAGAAATGCGGCTTTGTCTCTGTTGACAAGACAAAGCTGCCCCGCAAGGTCTGGGGTGAGTGCTATAACTGCCCCAAGTTCCCCGACTGCGACGAGGTGCCGCTAATTTTATATCTGGGGCAGCCCAAACCTCTGAAGGATGAAGATGAGCCAGGAACCAACCCTTGATAGCAAGCGAATATACGAAGGCAAAATAGTCAACCTCAGGGTTGATACCGTGAAGCTGCCCTCGGGCAAGCGGACGAAGCGCGAGATAGTGGAGCACGGCGGCTGCACCGCTATCGTTGCTCTTGATTCCGAGAAGAACGTCCTTCTGGTGCGCCAGTACCGCAAGGCTGTGGAGAGGTCGCTGCTGGAGATACCCGCAGGGGGCATAGAGCCTGGCGAGAACCCTCTGGACTGCGCTCGCAGGGAGCTTGAGGAGGAGACCGGCTTCTCCGCTGAACGCTGGGAGCATCTGAGCGTTTTCTACACCAGCCCCGGCTTCTGCACTGAGTTCATGCACCTCTATCTCGCCACCGACCTCAAGGCGTCTAAACGAGATGCCGACGACGATGAGCATATCGAGGTGGTGCGCGTCCCACTCAAGAAAACTCTTGAACTCATCGCCTCGGGCGAGGTATGCGATGCCAAGAGCATCGCGGGGCTGCTCATGGCGTTGCGCAAGGTTCGAGTTTAGGACGGTTCCTGAGGTGAGGGAGAGACCAGGGATAGAGGACGGTAAACTCGTGATTAGACCGATACTCAAGCTCGGGGTTACCCTGGACCACAGGGTGATGGATGGGTACAAAGGGGGTCAGCTTTCCGCTGAGTTAAAGCTGATGTTCCAAGACCCTGAGAAGATACCTGTGAGCTATGGGGCTGAGGTAGAGAAGCCCATAGAGCCTCACCGCTAGACTTAAAAAAACCAAGTTGTTGAGAAGTGAGTTCAGTGGGGCACGGCTACG
>CAYHAX010000247.1:0-2822 GCA_964354695.1 uncultured Dehalococcoidia bacterium | reverse complement strand
CGCCGGTTTTGGTTACTGTGCTAACCATTTCATGCCGGATTTCAGCAGCGAGCTGGTCTAGCTCCCCCGGCGTAAGGCTTTTCAGGTCAGCAGGGCTGCTTACTCTGTTTAATATGTCCGCCACAGATGTCCCCCCCCCTCACTTCTCGCTGGAATGTATTTTCTCCAGCCTGCGGGCGTGTCTGCCGCCCTCGAACTTGGCGCTCAGAAATGTGGTGACGATATCGCGCATCAGACCCTGCCCTATAATCCAGCCTCCGAAGCAGAGGACGTTGGCATCGTTGTGCTCCCGCGCACGTCGGGCGCTGAAGCTGTCATGACATAGAGCGGCTCTGATTCCCTTCACCTTATTGGCTACGATGCACATGCCGATACCGGTGGCGCAAACAAGGATGCCTAAGTCGAATTTGCCCTGCGCTACCGCCTCTGCCACAGGGCGCCCGATATCGGGATAATCCACTGAACTCTCGTCGTAGCAGCCGAAGTCCTCGTAGCTATGCCCCAACTCAGAGAGAAGCCCGATTACGGCTCGCTTCTGCGAGAAGCCGGCATGGTCAGAGCCAACAGCGATGCGCATAATCTCCCTTTTAATAATTTAAGGATAATTACAAATATTATACCATAACGTACTAGATATGAGATAGTAAGAAAGGTTAAGTTAAGCTTCGTCGGTACCGACCTGCAATTGGCTCTATTTCTGGGGCAGTAGAGCGCCGCAGACCTTTGCCAGCTCTGCCCGGGGCACGGCACCTTCCCTTACTATGGTGGGGACTTCGCCGCTGACGTCGAGCACGGTGGATTCAACTCCTCCGGGACACCTGCCCCCATCTATGATGAGGTCGACTTCTCTAGCCAGTTGTTCTCTGACCTCAGCGGCGGTAACCGGGGTCGGTCTTCCCGAGACATTGGCACTGGTGCCGATTATGGGGCTGCCCAGCCCTCTAATAAGGGCGATGGGGACAGGGTGATTGGGAACCCGTACCGCAATTGTGTTTCCGCCTCCAGAGACGGTGCTGGACACCCAGGTGCTTTTCTTTAGAACTAGGGTCAGTCCGCCGGGGAAGAAGCGTTCTGCTAGCTTACGGGCTATGTCGGGCACGGAGTTGGCGACTTTCGACAGGTCGGATTTGTCGGCTAGCAGCAGAGGAAGGGCTTGGTTGTAGGGGCGCTTCTTCACCCTGTAGATTTTATCGACCGCTCTTCTGTTGAGCGGGTCGGCGCCAAGCCCGTACACTGTATCGGTGGGGTAGGCAACGATGCCACCATTTTTGAGTACATCTATGGCTTGTTTTACCTGTCGCTCCAGGTAGGATTGGTTGGACATTCGACTGGTATCCTTCAGTTGGCGCGGTTGCTACCTTGACTTCAGTATACCACTTTGGTAAGCTTTGGTCGAGAATAGGAGACATGCTTTGACGATGGAAAAGGACAAGCCAGAAAGCCACCGCGTAGCGGTCAGCGGTGACGTTGAGGTCTCTGCCTATCTGGAGATCGCCAAGGAGAGGGTAGGGGAGCAGCCGCTAGCTGAGCCTGAGGGGAAGTTCGCAACGGAACGTGAGGCGGTGGCAGTCATCGACTTCGGCTCTCAGTATAGCTGGCTTATTGCGCGCAGGGTGCGGGAGTGCCGGGTGTACTGCGAGGTCGTCCCCCACGATGTTAGCTGGGACAAAGTCGCCCCTCTGCGCCCCAAAGGGTTCATCCTGTCGGGCGGTCCGAGCAGCGTCTATGAAAAGGACGCACCCCAGGCTCCTACTTTTGTCTATGAGAGCCATCTCCCTGTGCTGGGCATCTGCTACGGTATGCAGGTCATGGCGCACCAGCTCGGTGGCAAAGTGGCTCCGGGGGTGAAGCGAGAGTATGGGCTGGCTGTACTTCACCAGAACGCGGTAAACAATCCCCTTTTCTCTGGTCTTCCGCAGGAGATGCCGGTTTGGATGAGCCATGGCGATAAAATAGAGGAAATGCCGCCCGGCTTTATCTCACTGGCTTATACCGAGAACTCACCTGTAGCTGCTATGGGCAGTGAAAATGGTCTAATAGGCTTGCAGTTTCATCCCGAGGTGGTACATACACCTCAGGGAAAGGCTATATTGCAGAACTTCCTGCATAAGATTTGCGGTTGCGGCGGCAACTGGACTCCGGGCAGCTTTGTCGCTGAGAGCATAGAACGGGTTAAGGAACAGGTGGGGAACGGGCGGGTCATCTGCGCTCTCTCCGGAGGGGTTGACTCCGCGGTTGCGGCTATCCTGATTCACCGAGCGATAGGAGACCAGTTGACCTGTATTTTCGTTAATACGGGCATGCTGCGCCGGGAAGAGGTGGAGCGCACACTAAATACCTTCCAGCGCAATATGAAGATGAACATGGTTTATGTAAACGCCAGCGTTAGGTTCCTGGAGCGGCTTAAGGGGGTTATTGACCCTGAGGAGAAGCGCCATATCATCGGCGAGGAGTTTGTCAACGTCTTCGAGGAGGAGGCGGCGAAGATAGGGCAGGTAGATTTCCTGGCTCAGGGTACCCTCTATCCTGATGTCATCGAAAGCGCTTCCTCGGGGAATCGAGCGGTAGCCACTATTAAGACTCACCACAATGTAGGGGGGCTGCCCAGCATGATGAAGCTTGCTCTGGTCGAACCACTGCGTTATCTGTTCAAGGACGAGGTGCGTGAGGTGGGTCTGGCATTGGGAATGTCCGAGGAGATGGTATATCGTCAGCCCTTCCCCGGCCCGGGGCTTGCCATACGCATCATTGGCGAGGTGACCGGGGAGAGGTTGGAAATACTACGCGCTGCCGATTGGATTGTGATGAACGAGATTAAGAAA
>CAYHAX010000246.1:0-1873 GCA_964354695.1 uncultured Dehalococcoidia bacterium | reverse complement strand
TCCATGTTCAGCGCCAGCGCCGAGTGCACCTACGGCAGCTTCGTGCGAATGAAATTCCAGAGGACATACGATGCCATCATCGCCACCCCATTGAACATGGAGGACGTAGTGGCTGGGGAGATACTCTGGGGAGCCACGCGCTCCTTGATGACCACCATCGCCATAATCATCGTCATCGCCGCCTTCGGGCTGGTGGAGTCCCCCTGGGCGCTTTTGGTGCTGCCCATTGCAGTGCTGAGCGGCTTGATGTTCTCCTCCATAGCCATGTTCTTCACCTCCGTAGCTCCCACCATCTACTCCTTCAACTACTACTTCACCCTGTTCCTCACCCCTATGTTTTTATTCAGCGGCGTCTTCTTCCCGCTGGATGCCTTCTCACCCACAGTGCAGAGGTTATGCTGGATATCCCCGCTGACCCCTGTCGCCAACCTTACCCGGGCAGTGGTCAGCGGCAACCCTGGGGAGGGGTCCTGGTGGGGGCTTGCCATCATCATAGGACTCACCGCCGTCTTCCTCCCCCTCTCCCTGGTCATGATGCGCCGCCGCCTGCTGAAATAGTCCCTTTCCATGTCATTGTACGAATTATACCTACACTCATCGGGCAATCCACTAATCACTCACAGAGTCGCCAGGGTCGTTTAGTAACCGGGGAATCCAAAGGGGCTTTGCCCCTTTGGAGGGGGTCTGGGGGTGTCCCCCAGCTTTAAAATCCCCCCCTCCTTCCAAAGGAAGGAGGGGATACAGGGGGTTGAATCTGGCTAGTGAACGACCTCAGTCGTCAGGGGTTGACTGTCCGTTAGTCTACTGCTATCATGCGCCTCATTGATACCAAGAATTGCCACGGCAAGCATACCGAGTTAAGTCTGAAGTAAGCGAGAGCAGGATAATGGGGAGGTTTTTCCCGAGAGAAAAAGAGGGAGCGTGTACAACATGGCTAAGAAGCAGGAGACTCGCCAGTGGGATGCTGAAGCCGATATCATCGTAGTTGGATTTGGTGCATCCGGTGCGGCTGCAGCCCTGGAGGCGACTCAACAAGGAGCCTCCGTATTGGTAGTGGACCGCTTTCATGGTGGGGGAGCTACAGCAGCCAGCGGCGGCATCGTCTATGCAGGTGGTGGGACAAAATACCAGAAAGCTGCAGGATACCAAGATACACCGGAGGAGATGTATCGCTATCTGAAGCAAGAGGTAGGTGATGTTGTTACAGACGAGACGCTGCGCCTTTTCTGCGAACAGTCTCCGGAGATGATTGCCTGGCTGGAACAGGCGGGGGTTCCTTTCGAGGGTTCAATGTGTCCCTTCAAGACATCCTATCCTACCGATAAATACTACATATACTTCTCCGGCAACGAGAACCACAGCCGTTACAAGGCGAATGCGAAGCCGGCACCGCGTGGTCACCGCGCCAGGGGAAAAGGCATCTCAGGACTTACACTCTTCCATGCCCTGGAAAAGGCTGTTCGCAAACAAACAATCCAGGTGCGTTGCCAGACCCTGGTGGAGCGACTGGTCTTCGCTGATGACGGGCGAGTGATAGGTGTTGAAGGCGTATCTATATCGCCTGGCATTACAGCGCGTCTGCACGGTGCCATCTCCTATATCAATGCCAAGGCGAATACCTATGCACCTCCCCTGGCAACGCTGCTCCACGGTATAGATAGGCTTATCATAAGGCTAAGGGCGAAGCCCTATCGTGCGCGGGCTCGCAAGGCAGTCATTCTGGCGGCTGGAGGCTTTATCTTCAATAAGCAGATGGTAGAGGAGTGCGCTCCCATTTACCTGAACTGTCTGCCTTTGGGCACCTATGGTGATAACGGTGCGGGAATCCGTTTAGGCGAGAGCGCCGGCGGGGTCACGGCACGCATGGACAAGA
>CAYHAX010000245.1:0-3687 GCA_964354695.1 uncultured Dehalococcoidia bacterium | reverse complement strand
TTTTCCTGCCACCAAAGGTCTCCACGGCAAGCCGACTGTTATTAACAATGTGAAAACGCTGGCATACGTGCCGCGTATAGTAAAAAACGGGGCTGACTGGTTCTCTCAAATCGGTACGGAAAAGAGCAAAGGCACCGCCGTTTTCGCACTGGCGGGCAAGGTGCTAAACACAGGTCTGACCGAAGTGCCTATGGGAACCACCTTGCGGCAGATAATTTTCGATGTTGGCGGGGGCGTACCGAAAGGCAAGCGGTTCAAGGCTGTTCAAATAGGGGGTCCTTCGGGTGGGTGCTTGCCTGAATCAGCGCTGGATATGCCTATAGATTTCGACTCTCTGAAGGATGTGGGGGCTATGATGGGCTCCGGCGGCATGGTGGTGATGGATGAGGATGACTGCATGGTGGAGGTGGCGCGCTATTTCCTGGAGTTCACTCAGAGGGAGTCCTGCGGCAAGTGCACCATGTGCCGGCTGGGGACGAGGCAGATGCTGGCGATGCTGGAGGAGTTCACCTGTGGGCGGGGTCGAATGGAGGGCTTGGACACGCTTCGGGAACTGGCGGAGGATGTGAAGGCAGGCTCGCTATGTGGGCTGGGCAAGACCTCGCCCAATCCGGTGTTGACTACGTTGCGCTATTTCCGCGATGAATATGAGGCTCATATTAAAGAAAAGCGCTGTCCTGCATTAATGTGCCACGACCTGATTGCATACTATATTCTGCCCGAGAAATGCGAGCGTTCCTGTGACGCCTGTGTGGGAACTTGCACGGTGGAGGCGATTTCTTCGGATAAGCGCAGGATAAAGGTAATAGACCAGGCTAAGTGTGTTAAGTGTGGTACCTGTATGACCGCTTGTCCTCCTCAGTACAACGCTGTCATCAAATTATCGCCACCTGAGAAGGTGCCAGTTGCCGAGAAGAAGTAAATGAAGACTGTCTCGCTGATTATAAATGGCAAGCGCGTAAAGGCGCGTGAGGGGCAGAAGGTGCTCTGGGCGGCCCTCGATAACGGTATTTACATACCGAACCTGTGCGCCATTCGTAGGTCACCGGAGCCTCACAGTGGATGCAGGCTGTGCTTTGTGGAGATAGAGGGACGAAGTGCGCCTGTTACGGCTTGCACTGAGCCTGTGGCGGAGGGCATGGTGGTAAATACCCAAGGGGCAAAGGCTCGCAGGCTGGCTCGTACCGCGCTGGAGCTCCTATTAGCGAGCCATCCTGTTGATTGCGCTCATTGTGCCAAGAATCGCTCGTGCGAGCTGCAAAAGCTCTGTTCCTTCCTGGGCGTCAAGCTCAATACCAAGGGATTCAGGAAACTTGTGCATAATTACCCCATCGATTCGAGTTGCCCTCAGTTTGTCTATGACCCAAACAAATGCGTACTTTGTGGAAAGTGCGTGTGGGTGTGCCGCGAGCGCTTCGGCATAGGTGTGTTGGGCTTCGGACACCGCGGCTTCAGCAGGATTGTAACTACCTTTGAAGATAAACCTATTGCAGAGTCAGGATGCCATATCTGCAACGATTGCATAAAGGTTTGTCCTGTAGGTGCTCTGGTTTTGAGGGATAGCAGCAAAGCTGGTGCACCTGAAGACGAGCAGTGCCGGAAACCAGCGAGGAGATGAGGACTACTTCATGCCCAAGAAGGTGGCGGTGGTAGACTACACAAAGTGCGCCCCTGAGAAATGCGACCAGGGGGTTTGTGTAGCAGCGCGTGAATGCGAGCACAGGAGTCTTAAGCAGGAAAGCCCTTACGAGATGCCTGAGATTAATCCCTCTAAGTGGTGCCATGGCTGCTCCAAGTGCGTTCAGGCTTGTCCGCTGAAAGCAATTAAGATGATGTGAAGAGGCGATTGGGGGCTAGAGTAAGTGCTTGAGGAAGATAAGGAACACCAAAGGCTACTCGATGACGAAGCTAGAGTAAAGGAAAAAGTAGATGCCCGAGGTAATAAGTGGCGTAAGGTCTACTTCGGAGGGGGGCCTCATTTTCAGAACTGGCTGGAGCAGACTCTCGAGTTATGCGGCAGAGATAATGTCCAAGTGGAAGAGGTGAATATACCGGGCTTGGAGTGTTTCTCAATGGCTGGCGAGAAGATGTACCGCATCTGGGTTAAAGAGACGAAAACTGCTAAGTACTTTACATAAATCTACGATTTTTAATGGGCAACTTCATTTCTTACTCTATTTTATTTAGATATTCCTCAATATCTCTCACAAGTTTTTCGCTTTCCTCCTGACTCAATGCCACGTTACTTTCGAGATTCCTTATATATTTATCTATTTCGGGGAAGCTGAACCTTATGCTGGCTATCTTTTCGTTTTGCTTTTTTACGGATATGTCGAGGTCGCTCAAATCTATTCCCAGGTTGAACCTCGTATCGAAAAACTCCACAACTCTTTTGCAAGCTGCCGGGTCCTCAGTTGCCAGCAGATAGAAGGGCAGGGGGACCCAGAGGCTAGCCGCGATAAGAGCTCTGTTCCGAGCAACCCAGAGAAGGAAGGAGCTTATGGTGGGTCTTTGCTCGGGTGGAGTCTCATAGTCCATGTCGTTGTTCAAATTGTATTGCCCGAGGATTTTTTTCATTTTGGGGGAATTAGATATGGCGAATAGCTCCCTCGGCGTGGTGTGGGCGCTCAAGGCTACCATGCCACCGATGGTGTAGACTTCTGTGGTGTGGCAATACTGTTCAGCCACATTGAGGATCGTATTCAGAAACTTGTGCCATTCTGCATGAGGCGCATTACTTTTAAGCAATACCAGGTTCTTTTTTGGGCAACTATAGAACTTACTTTCAGGAAAGTGCGCCACATTGTCCTCTACTGAGACTCCGCCGAGAGGGAAGAATTCCACAGGCTCGATTTCCCCGAACTCCTCACACCGCAGTTTCTCGTTCAGGTACTTTACGACCCTGTCCCCTAGATTGCCAGCGTCCTCATTCCAACCTACTATAAGGGATGAGGCTTGCAACTTCGGTTCTTTGTAGATTCTGTAAGCAAGGTTTTCGTTCAATCAGTCTTCCTTGGTCTCTTTTCTAAAGAGTTTATCTATGTCTTCGAGTATCCTTTTCTTGTCGTCTTCGGTTATGGGACCCGGCTCAGTGGGTTTGGAGTAAGCAACGTGTTTTAGTTTATCAAGTTGTTCCTTTATCGCTGGAGGGAATTTGTCGTACAGCCTCTCTATTTCTTTCTCGCTGCGTTCGATAAATCCATTGAGCTTCTCTGTCTCGATTCTCATTCCCAAAGCAGCGGATAATACCTCGAGTACCACGCGGGAAGCCTGAGGGTAGGGAATAGGCAGCCCTTGGAGGTAGATAGGTATCTCACCCATTACGCAAATAGCCTCGATGCCTCTTTTTTTGGCGACCCCGAGCATGAGCCCATTTAGTCCTGTGATATTGCCTTGTCCTTCTCTACCTTCGATATCGGACATCAATATGGTATTCGGGTAGCTCTTGACTTCGGATATTAGATGTTCAGCGTTGGGAACTGCCCAGACCCTTGGTTTCATAGCATGATGAATGGGAGCGACGGCTGCCCCCGAGGTATAAATAAGTCTGCATCCGAACTTCTGGGCAACATCCAGAACCAGGTTTGCTATCTGGTATGCTTTCCTGCCCTCGGCGTAAGCCCTTCCTCCGTCGGATGGCTGCTCTTCGCCTACAAAGAATAGGAGGTCTTTCCCGAGGTCTTTTTT
>CAYHAX010000244.1:0-1999 GCA_964354695.1 uncultured Dehalococcoidia bacterium | reverse complement strand
GGGAAAGGTTAAATAGTTATCACATTTTTGGGCGTGAGTTGCCAATTTTAGGGGCGTCCGCCAGAGGCGGACGCCCCTAACGCTGTTATTACAACAAGGTTGCTAGTCTGTAACTACGATGCCTGTGCTCAGCGTCTCGGCTTTGATATCAGGGTTGTAGTAGGAATAGGCTTGTGAAGCAACGCCCTTGGCTTTCACGGGGTACAACGCCTTTACGTCGAAGCTGAAGCTTATCTCGTCGCCCGGCATCATGTCCTCGATGTAGAAGATTACCTTCCTGCCCGCTATCTCGTAGCGCTTTATCTGGTCGTTGCTATCGATTACCGCTGCCACCGATTCCTTTACCGCTGCGAAGCCGGTGGGAACCGAGATATCCAGGACCACCATCTCCGCCTTTATCGGCAGCGGCGGGTTGTATTCCAGATTCACCGACACCTCTACCAGGTCGTTTACCTCAACCTGAGTAGTGTCGTAGTCAACGTCTATCTTCAGTATCTCGTCGCCCTGCTCAGCATCGGGCAGGTTGAACCTCTCCACAACCTGCGCTATGGCATCGCCCCTGCCCTCTACCTCTATGGTGACCTCTTCATCAACAGGCACTTCCACTATCTGCAGCACGTCGAAGTTGTCCTGCTTTATCCTGAGCTGTTTTTCCTCGCCACCAGCGTTTATCTTCACCGTCAGGTCAACGTCAGCCCGAGCATCGGTAGCATACTCGGTAAGAGCCTGCAAGGCGACCACTGTGTCCTGGGTCGAGCCGTATCCGCCGTAGGCGTTCCTCTGGGAAACCAGCCACTTGGCAGCGCGGGAGGCATTGAAGGCATCAGCGTGCTTTATCAATGACAAGGTTGCGTAGCCGGTAGCCTCAATGGCTGTGCTCTTGTTGATTTCCCAGGGGTTACCCTCCCAGATACCGGGACGCTTCAGGGGCTCGGGCTCCTCGATATCGCCCCAGTGCAAGCCGTTCTCGTCCTCCTGAGCCATGTCCATCAGCTTCTCGTAAGCCTCATCGCTCAGGGCGCTGCCGCCCAGCTCCAGCGCATAAGACACAATCGCCATGGTATATGCGTCGTCAATATCGCCAAGCTCGCCCTCAAGGTAATCTATCGCCTTGGCGGACGCTGCCTTCTCGCCCGCTTCCAGCAGGGCTATAGCGGCATAAGCAGTGAGGGCTGTCTTGCCCTTCAAGCCACCCATCATGTCCTGATGGTGGACGAAGCCTACCTGATTGAAGGAGCCATCGGCGTTCTGCTGGTCTATAATCCACTCTTCAGCATCGTCAAGCACGCTCTCATCTATGTAGATGATGTCCGTGGCTTGAGCGAAGCACTTCAGCACGAAGGCGGTGAGGAAGAGGCTGCCCTCCTCATCGCTATCCCCGAAGGCGGAGAAGCTGCCATCGCTGCGCTGATATATCAGCTCCCTCTGATAGCCTGTAATCATCAGCTTCTCAGCCTTCGCCATAATCTCGGGCTTGAGCTGTCCGGTTTCCTTTAGGTATCTGGTGATGAAGACATCGGGTGCGAACAGTATCATGTTCTGCTCACCGCAGCCGAAGGGCATCTGGATGAGCGCATCCAGTCCCTCGATGGTCTGCGCCAAATAGCTGGCGGTAACCGCTATATAAGCCCTGCCCGAACCATCGACAATGATACTTGGAACAGAAGTGTCCACAGTTTTGGAGGTTCCGGCGGAGAGCACCAGGTTCTCTATAACCTCCCTGGCGACTCCCTCAGGCGCCACGATGAGCGTCTTAATCACGGCGTCGGCAGCCTCTTTGCTGCGGGCTGTTATCTTCATCCCGCCCAAGCCGAGCTTCTCAGGTCTAATCATGAACGCCACGCCGCCGACATCGTTGGGCGCTATCTCTACGGTTTTCTGAGATTCATCGAGCAGGTCGAACCAGTCTGCATTTTCGATTTGAACCACTACACTCTGCGTTTTGTCCAGATAGTTGTATATTGCCACGCTGACTGGGAACTCCTCGCCCCTTATCGCC
>CAYHAX010000243.1:0-2923 GCA_964354695.1 uncultured Dehalococcoidia bacterium | reverse complement strand
TTTCTGGACGAACCGTGCTCCGCCCTCGACCCGTTTGGCAGGGCGGAGGTTTTGCAGACACTTCTCCGACTGAAGGAGCAGCCGACCACTATCTCCATGTCCACCCATATACTTGCCGAGGTGGAGAGGGTCTGTGATGTAGTGGGAATTATAGATAAGGGCAAGCTAATTGTGGAGTCTGGCGTAGAGGAGCTGCGCCAGCGTTTTGCCCACCCGGTGTTCGAGGTAGAGTTCGAGGAGCCGGCAACCGCTTTCGTTAAAACGCTGGGGTCTCTGCCCTGGGTTGTGGGAGTAGAGTCAGAAGATGTCTCTGGATTAAGGGTCCGTGTCAGGGATGTGGCTAGAGCCAAGCAGGAGCTTCCTAAGATAATTGCCGAGAGCAAGCTCACTTTGCGGCAGTATCAGATGGTGCTGCCCACGCTGGAGGAAGTATTTATGGAACTGCTGGGGAACAGGAAGAATGGCTAGCTTCCTTGTCTTATTCAGGAAGGAGCTTAGGGGGCAGCTCAGGACATACAGGCTGCTCATAGTGGTTGTTGTATTTCTGGTCTTCGGACTGGGCACGCCTCTGCTATTGAAATACCTGCATGTGCTTATCCCTGCTGATGAGGCCATTATTATGCCTCCCGAGTTCACTGCGGTGGATGCGGTCAAGGGATACCTGGATACCCTCAATCAGGTAGGCTTGATAGCTGCCATTCTGCTGGCGATGGGCACAGTGGCAAGGGAGAGAGAGTCGGGCACTGCTGCCCTGACCCTGAGCAAACCTGTGGGCAGCGGGTCTTTCATCGTTGCCAAGCTGGCTGTGCTGGCGTTGGTATTTGGTATAGGGATAGCTGTGGGCGCTATCGGCTGCTACATCTATACCGTTATTTTATTCGAGAACCCTGGCGGGTTGAACTTTGTTTTAGCCAACCTCGTGGGATGGCTCTATCTGTTGTTTTGCCTGGCGGTGACCGTGATGTACAGCTCGTTTTTCAAGAGCCAGCTTGCAGCAGGAGGTTTGGCTCTGGTCACACTCGTTGCCCTGGCAGGTACTGCTGGGCTGCCTGTGATGGAAGACTATAGCCCTGGCGCTCTCGTTGGCTGGGCTCAGGGCATCGCAACAGGGAGCGGCGCGAACGTCTGGGGAGCGCTTGCAGTTAGCTTGGCTTTGATAGTATTGACCACTATTATGGGATGGCAGGTGTTCAAAAAGAAGGAGCTGTGAGTGGGGGGAATCAAGTAAGCCGTTCATGGTTCGACAGGCTCACCACGAACGGCTTTTTTTAAATCACCTGACTTTTAGGTGGGTATCCAGGCGGCATCTTGAGTCACTCTTAGGCGCGGTGACTGAGCCGTAATATTGGTAGCACTTTGTGGGAGAAAAGTCAATGATAGTTTAGGCAAGCTCTTTTGGAGAGTGGGGAGACGTTAAGAGGCAAGGAGCTTAAGCTCCTTGCCTCTTAACCAAAAAGCGCTTATCACCCTATTTCTAATTCATAGGCTTATTTGTGTCATCGCCGGGGAAGGGTTGAACTCTATTAGACTTGTCTCAATAGTCTTCAGAAGATGCCCCATATCGAAGGGTTTCTGGATGTAGGCGTAGGGCTTGATATCAGCCATTTTCCCGCTGTCGGGTTCCAGAACAGAGGTCATAATGAGCGGTACATCTTTGCCCCAGTCAATCTTGCCCAGGAGTCTGGCTACAAACCAGCCGTCGCAGTCGGGAAGCTTGATGTCCAGCACTACGGAGTCTGGCTTCTCCTCGGACTTCTCAGCGAAGAAGTATTTGACCGCATCTGCGCCGGTGCAGAAGACCCTGACATCATGACCTTTCTTGCTCAGACAGATGTCTAAGGTTTTGGAGAGGAGGAAGTTATCATCAACAACTACAATCTTTTTTTTCGTCATCTCAAGGCACCTTTGCCGTAGCTGCGAGCTATGGTTAATTAATCAGCCTGAGTCTGGGGCTGAGGAACGAGCTCGTGAATTATCAAGTAAGCCAGGGGACCGATGCAGGTGATGAACAATATGGCTGGTACCCAAAAGCCCTTTATTTGCCCGAATACCCTCTGCCGCTGAATGAGGTTGGTTAACGCTATCGGTACCAATGCCCAGTGAACTAAGCCCAAGAGCACTATCTTCAGAATCATTTCCAGGTCCATCGTATTCCTCCTCTATTATTTCCGGAGTGACTGCATTATGAACGAGGAGGCTTAAAGAAGGCATAAAGATAGCGGGGTAGTTATAAAGATTTTATAAAGAATTTGGTGGGTGGAGGGAATTGCGGTTGCGATTTTGGGGGCAAAGGCTTCAGGTTACTCTAGTTTATGGAATCGGTAGCCGACGCGGGGCTCGGTCAGAATGAATTGGGGATTCGAGAGGTCATCCTCAATTTTGCGTCTGAGCTGATTGATAAAGACGCGTACATATTCGCTTTCCCCGCCGTACTCCGGTCCCCACACATTGTTTAGCAGTTCCTTATGCGTGAGCACTTTGCCGCAGTTGGATACCAGATATGCCAGCAGTTCGTATTCTGTGCGAGTGAGCTTGACGATTTTACCCTGCTTTCTTACCACGTGCTTGGACATGTCAACCTCCAGGTCACCGGTGGTGAATACGGGTGCTGCAGCGGTTGTTTCTGTGGAATGTCTCAGGGCGACTTTAATTCTTGCCAGCAGCTCTTCTATGCCGAAGGGCTTGGTGACATAGTCGTCGGCGCCTTCGTTGAGAGCTCTTACCTTGTCCTTTTCATCCTCTCTTACGCTCAGGATTATGATGGGCGTGTTGGTCCACTCCCTTATGCGCCGGCATGCTTCGATGCCATCCATGCGCGGCATGTTCACATCTAGTATGATGACATCCGGGGAGGTGAGGGCTGCTTTTTCCACAGCTTCGGCGCCATCTTGGGCGAGGTGCACCTCATATTCCCGCGCCTCCA
>CAYHAX010000242.1:0-3795 GCA_964354695.1 uncultured Dehalococcoidia bacterium | reverse complement strand
GGACACGACCTTCCGGATAAACCCGACCTGGCTGATTTATTGAAGGAACTGAACGCTATTGAGGGACTGGCTCGGATTCGCTTTCTCACCTCTCACCCCAAGGATATGAGCCAGAAGCTCATAAAAGCTGTAGCCTCGCTCGACAGGGTTTGCGAGCATATCAACCTGCCCGTCCAGGCAGCAGACGATGGGATTCTGCAGGCAATGGGGCGAGGCTACACCGTGCAATACTATCGAGACCTGGTGGGAAGAATTCGCCACGCCATCCCCAACGTAGCCATCTCCACCGATATCATCGTAGGCTTCCCCGCAGAGAGCGCAGAGCAGTTCCAAAAGACACTGGATTTGCTCTCTGAACTGAGATTCGACACCGTCCACGTTGCAGCCTACTCACCCAGGACAGGCACGCTCGCGGCGAGAAAACTCAAAAATGATGTACCCCTCGCAGAAAAACGCGGACGGCTGCAAAAAGTCGAGAAGCTACAGACAAAGATAGCCACTGATATCAATGCCAAGCTCCTGGGGCACACTCTAGAAGTATTAGTGGAAGGAAAGAAAAAGGGTAAATGGTACGGGCGCACTAGAACAGACAAGTTGGTATTCTTCGAAAAAGACTCTGACTGCTTAGGACTCCTGGTAAACGTTGAGATTAAAAAAACGAGCCCCTGGTCGCTCCAAGGGCTCGTAAAAGCTTAGCCCTGCAAAAGGTCTACCTCACACAGGCAAATCTATCTTGTACCTCTTGAGCGCAGCTTCTATTGCTGCTGCCGACTTCTCGTCAGGTGGTGTAAGTGGCAACCGCGGCTTGCCCACATGGAATCCCACGCTGTTCAAAGCATATTTGATGGGTATGGGGTTGGAGACAACGAAAAGGGCATTGACCAGTGGCAACAGATTGCGATGAATGGCAGCAGCCCTGGAAAGCTTACCGCCAACTGTCTTAGCTATCATGTCGCCTATCTGAACCCCAACCAGATGAGAGGCTACACTGATAACCCCATAACCACCGATAGAAACTATCGGGAAAGTATCGCTATCGTTGCCGCTATAGAGTAAGAAGTCCTTCTTCACACCATCGAGTATTCTCGCCATATGCACAAGGTCGCTATTCGCCTCTTTCAAGCCCACTATGTTATCGATTCTGCTCAGCTCGATAACCGTCTCGGCAGACAGGCTGGTGATAGTACGACTGGGCACATTATAAAGGATACAAGGCAGATTTGTACCATTGGCTATAGCCTTGAAATGCTCCTTCAATCCCTGCTGAGTAGGCTTGTTATAGTAAGGCACAACCAGCAGCGCAGCATCTACGCCTATCTTCTCAGCCTCCTTGGTAAGCTCTACGCTCTCCTTAGTGTTGTAGCTGCCGGTGCCCGCCACCACTGTCCCTTTCTTACCCACAGCCGCCTTCACCTCAGAGAAAAGGCGCAGCTTCTCCTCCCGACTCAGGGTAGGGCACTCACCAGTGGTGCCCGCCACCACCAACCCATCGCTTCCCGAGTTAAGCAATGCCAAGGCAAGCTTTCTCGCCTGCTTATAATTGACAGCCCCCTTATCATCAAAAGGAGTAACCATCGCAGTAAGAAGACGACCCAGTTTTCTCAAGTGGCACCTCCTCGGAGATTGATATATTAAACCTTTGGAAATCAATAATCAATAGCTGAGTTTTGAAGGTATTTGGCAAACAGCATCCTGCCTATTGATATCTCGGAGAGGCAAATCGATGGAGAACCAGGAGCGAAGGAAAAACCCTCTAGAGACCCAGAAGTTTATCGAGTCCAAAAACTGCATCTTTAAGTTCAACTACCTTCTTAATAGCCATAGTAACGCCAGGCATGAAGGCTTCACGGTTTATCTGGTCGAGGCGTATCCTCAGCGTCTGCCCCGGGGCGCCCAGAATAACCTCCTGATGAGCTAACAAGCCGGGCATTCTCACGGCATGCAGTGATACACCACCTATCTCGCCGCCGCGACTCCCCACAACCATCTCCTTCTTGGCTGGGACGCGGACAAAATCCTTGCCCCTGGCTGCAACCATATCCCTTGCGGTAGCAACAGCAGTCCCCGAAGGAGCATCCATCTTCTGCTCATGGTGGAGCTCAATAATCTCAGCATAATCGAAAAACCTTGCAGATATCTTAGCCAGATGCATCATCACAACTGCTGCGACAGCAAAGTTAGGGGCAACCACCGCCCCCACCTTGTTCTTCTGACACAGCTTCTCTATCTCACCCAAGTCTGATGCAGACAACCCTGTAGTTCCAATCACAAGAGCAACTTTGTGATTTACCGCAGCCCTGACCGCAGGCATCGTAGACTCGGCAACGGTGAAATCTACCATCACTTCAGGGCGAGTTTGTGCGAGAGCAGACTCCAGATTGGAGAATAAGGGAATCGAGCTAGACCCACCGGGCAATGTCAGTTCACTCTTACCCGCCTTGATGTCTACCCCAGACACCGCCTCAAGCTCAGCATCACGACAAACAGCACTGAGTACCTCTTGCCCCATCCTGCCCAATACCCCATGAACCAAAACCTTTATTCGCTTCATCCCACTTAACGAACCTTCTTTTCGATAAGCCGACTATCTGTCAGGTGGTCTTTTGTGAGTAACACCTTTGGGACGTTCCCTGTCCAGCCTTCTAGCATCGGGCTCGCCGCCCTCGCCACGAGGGCGATGCGAAGGCGGTCGAGAGTCAGCGTGTTTTTTGAAGGGGTAGGACGGCGACTCCTTTTGCTCAGTACCCGCGTTGGCGCCTGGTACCTGAGATAGCTTCTGAAACACCGCACGCCTTGAAAGGTTTACCCTGCCCATGCGGTCTATCTCCGTGACCACGACCATCACCTCGTCACCAACCTTAACCACTTCTTCAACGCTAGGAGCAGGATAATCAGCCAGCTCGCTGAGATGTACCAATCCTTCCTTGCCAGGAAGAATTTCAACGAATGCGCCGAAACTGGCTAAACGAGTTACCCGCCCATTGTATATCTTACCCACCTCGACGTCCCTTGTCAGGTCCTCGATCATCTTTATCGCTTTTTGAGTCGCTTCCTCGTTAGGTGAGCCGATAAGGATAGTGCCATTATCCTCGATATCGATAGTTACCTTGGCTTCACTCATTATTGACCTTATGGTCTTGCCTCCAGAGCCAATTACATTGCGGATTTTGTCAGGGTCGATGGTTATCTTTATCAGTCTAGGGGCATACTTGCTCAGCTCAGTCCGGCTGGCACTAATAGTCTCTTTCATCTTCTCCAGTATATACATGCGAGCCGCTTTGGCTTGGCTCAGCCCCTTTGCCATTACTTCATAGCCTATGTTCTTCACCTTCAGGTCTAACTGAAGAGCCGTTACACCTTCTGAAGTTCCCGCCACTTTGAAATCCATGTCACCCAGAGCGTCCTCAATGCCAGCGATGTCGGTAAGCACAGCGTACTTACCCTCTGCACCTGTCACCAAACCCATTGCCACCCCAGCCACCGGCGCCTTGATAGGAACGCCAGCATCCATAAGAGACAGACTGCTGCCGCACACGCTAGCCATAGAAGTACTACCGTTAGAACTCAGCACCTCCGAGACAAGACGGATGGTATATGGGAACTCTTCCTCTGAAGGAAGCACAGGAACCAAAGCCCGCTCCGCTAGAGCCCCATGCCCGATTTCACGACGCCCCGGAGTGCCAGCGCGCTTCACCTCGCCCGTACTGAACGGCGGGAAGTTGTAGTGATGCATGTACCGTTTGCTCTCCTCCTGTCCAATGCCATCTATCCGCTGCTCCTCACCCGGTGTCCCCA
>CAYHAX010000241.1:0-8504 GCA_964354695.1 uncultured Dehalococcoidia bacterium | reverse complement strand
CGCTGCTGTCCAGCTTGGCGGCGAAGGCGTCGGGACTTGGCCCCGTCCAGGACCGCCCCGGGGCGCACCACGCGTCCCCTCCGCACCGCGCGACATATCCATTGCCGCTGCCGTCCACCGCGATGCCGTAACCGTAGTCATAACTGCTGCCGCCGAGGAAGGTATTCCAGGTGAGGCTGCCGCTGCTGTCCAGCTTGGCGGCGAAGGCATCGGCGTTTGCCGTATAAGCCCGCACCGGGGAGCCCCAGGTGGCACCGCTGTACCCTGCGACATAGACATTGCCGCTGCCGTCCACCGCGATGCTGTAACCGTAGTCATAACTGCTGCCGCCCAGGAAGGTGTTCCAGGTAAGGGAACCGCTGCTGCTCAGCTTGGCGGCATAGGCATCGACACTTGTCCCCGTGAAGGCCCGCACCGGGGAGCCCCAGGTGGCACCGCTGTATCCCGTAACATAGACATTGCCGCTGCCGTCTACCGCTATGCCGTAACCGTAGTCAGAGTCACTGCCGCCGAGGAAGGTCAGCCAGGGATCAATCACCACCGGGATACCGGGCACATAATTTCCCAGAGAGAAGCCCACCCCCCGTTCCCCATATAAGACAAACGACACCGTGACCGGTTTCCTCTGGCCTGCAATCTCCTGCCAGGCTACGGGAGCGCGCTCTACCATGGTGCCGCTTTCATAGGCAATCACTAGGTTGCCCTGCTCATCGAGGCTTACGGTACGGTTGTAGCCCAGACGGATGTTACCGGACGCCGTTCCCTCATTGAGGTAGTAGGTGCTTTTAACAATCGCCCCTTCGCTGGCTTCGTAGACCACCGTCACGCCACCCCAGACATCGGGGTAGGTGACGCGGCTGAGGGGAGGAGCCATGCCTGTTTCTTCCTCTCCCGAGACATCGCCGTCCGCTTCAGGAGTAACCGCGTTGGCATTAAGGAACTCGGTCTTCAACATATGAGTAGCAGAAGCGACGATGACGCCGTCTTCGGTGAAGCCCAGCACATGGCCAGCGGAGGTGAACTGTAAAAGCCCGTCCCCGCCATTCGCGCCGTTAGAATCAAGAGCAATGCCCGTCGGTTCGACACCGGCTCCGGTGCTGAAGGGGTCCGCAGCCATTGCGGGCTGCAGGCCCGCCAGCAAGGTTATTATAACCAGGGCGAGCATAACCAGTGGCTTGATGTACCCTGCAATAGATTGAAACCGTAACATGATTACCTCCCTACTCAGCGAGCGTGATGCGCTTAGGCAAATATAGAACCCCCAGCGCGTGTAGCCACTATAGCTATGCTGATATCAGAGGGACAACACACTGTCAGGTAATTAGAGTGGAGTATTTGGGGTAGTACTAAGGGCATTTATCCATTTCGCTGTAGTCTGAAATAATTACCTCTATCGGGTAACAACACGCGAAAATGAACATCTTCACTGCCACCACCACCTGCAGTGCTTCATGCTGTCTTCAAGAGTGAGCCTTGGCAGACCAGAGCGATTGGGCGAGTGGCGACATGTCAGCAGAGGCACGATTTGGCCAACGACGATCCCACATCTCAGAGACTGCTTGAATTCCCCGAACAGCGTACCCCCAAGATGCACTGAAGAGTTGTTCTTCTAAAACTGCTTTATTTCGTCTTCTTTCCTCCACGGCCCTCAAATCAAAGAGGTCAAGCCCCAGGGACAGGAACGGAACTCCCAGGTCACGGCATACCTCGCGCATTATGCCTATGCTCGCGGCTCCATCCTTGTGTCCCATATGCGCGGGCCAGATGACACAATCTATCTTGTAGTCTTTTACCACCCGCGCTATGTCATTCACCATAGTATCTGCAGTGCCACGCACCTGCCTGACCATGGGCAGGTCGCACAAATTGCGCTTAGCCAAACCTCTGAATATGCTCTCTTCACTCGAAGTGTCAATCAATGTATAGGGTGCATAGCCCGTCATGTCCATGACAATGCATGCCCCCCACTCTTTCTTCAGCCACTGTGTAAGCTCTTGGAACCACACGGCAGGAATGTCAAACCAGAACAGCCTTATCCTCTCATTAGGCACGTTTCCCTTCCCTGCTCTAACCAGCCGCTCCGCTATATCGATAAGTTGTCGGAACCATTCAGTGCCTCTGGGGTCCCCCACCATGAAGCTCTGAGCCACATTACATGCCTGGGCTCCCTTAGCAGCGCTATGGGGACATGGCACCGCTCGCCTCAGCTCATTGTATTCCGCCCACAACTCGTACTGCTTGTTAGATTCCTTTATAACCTCTTTGAGCCGTTCCATATCCAGTTTGCGCCCGGTGTGCTCTTCCAGGAATGCTACCATCCGCCTCAGTTCGACAGCGTGGAAATCTATGCCACGGTTATCTCCCCGATAAGGCGGGTCGGCGCAGAAAATCGGTATGGTGCGCCAGTACTTGTCGCGAGCTATTGCTTGATGCAGCATGTCCACGGCATCACAGGGAGCAAGCAGACCGACAAATGCAGTGGGCAACGGCACGCGTCCTGCCTGCATATTGCTAATGCCCAACCTGACCAGCGTGCACATATCAGTGCCCAATCCAGCATTAACGGCTTCATCGATCTCTTCCAGGATGTATGGTTCCCAGGTAGGCAGGAAAGGCATCAGCGACATGGGATACCAGAGGAGGTCCAGGGCAACAAAAAGCTCCGGCGCATTCCCGAATGAGGTAGCGATGAAGGGCTTGCCCCCTTCGGCACGCGCAACTATCTGACGGTAATTTTCCACCATTGCCTTCACCAGAATTCCGGTCAACCGGCTTTCAGGCGAGGCGCTCTGCTCCAGCCCCAACTGAAACAGCTGCAGAGCATCGCAGTCCTGTTTGAAGCGTTCGAGCCCTCTCGTGCCCATCGCCCTCTATCACCACTTCTCCGCGACACAATAGTTGCAGTAAAACAATGTTAAGTAGAAGCACAGCCCTTGTCAGCAGCGAGCGCTTGGTGGACAAAAGTAGGGGCTGGAAATTTTCAGCCCCTACAGCTACCCGATTATCGAAAGGTTAAGCTAGTCGCACTCAGGTTGCGATTTCCTGAGCTCTTTAAAGTACTCCTCTTCGGTCTTTCCCGTAATATCCTTGAAGTACTTGTCAGGCTTGATGCTCACAATGGTCTCGGCAAGCTCCTTCTTGCCTTCGAAGTTGGCCCGCCTCTGTATCATCATCTTCTGAGCCTGTGGGGAGCCCGCGCCGTGCAGCGCTTCGGGAAGACCGGCCCCTACTGCCATGTTCTCGATAAGCCTGAGTATCCTTATCCGGTGCTCGGTCGGGGTACCCGCCTTGCCCACCAGGTACTTATCAATGTACTTCCCTATCTCAGGATTCCTGAAGTCTTTCTCCGAAGGTAGGGTTATAATGAGTCCGCCGGCGATATCCTGCGCCAGTCGCATCCACTCATAGGTGAACTTAGTTATGTTAAGTTTAACCACATTCGCCAGAAGTGGATTGATGGTATAGGCCCCTGAATTAGTCTTGTTGCCCTGGTATGAGCACGCCAGGGAGCACGACCAGCAAGTCTCCGCCATGCTAGTCATCTCAGCCAGCAGATCCCTGATATAGGGAGACTTCTCTACGCCATTGTTCTCAGCCATCCAGTAAGCAGCACCCGTCACCACATCGGCAAGCCCCACTTTGCAGCCTCCGTAATTGCTCCTGTGGAATCCAGCGAAGGTCTCCACAAGCTGGCCGGTGAAATCGTATTCACCGCACATGAACACCCTATCCCAGGGCACAAATACATTATCGAAGACTATCAGCGCCTCGCCGCCGACGATGCCGTACTTGGCATTGCCGGAGTCGATTTCGCCATCCAGCCTTCTGGTATCGTTGGTCTGCCGTCCGAAAATCAGCGTGATGCCCTTGGCATCTACAGGCACGGCGAAGCAAACAGCGTAGTCCTTGTCCTCAACACCCATAGCCCTTGTGGGCATGGCAATAATCTCGTGGGCATTGACCGTGCCTGTTATGTGAGCCTTGGCGCCACGCACGATTATGCCGTCGTCCTTCTTCTCCACAACGTGTACATACACATCGGGGTCTTTCTGTTGGTGGGGTCGGAGGCTCCTGTCGCCCTTGGGGTCGGACATCGCCCCCGCCAGCATCAGGTCGTTGTCCTGAACGTATTTCAGAAACTTCTTGAACCGCTCGTGGTAATTAGTCCCGCACTTCTTGTCTAAGTCGTAGGTGGTGATATACACAGCGTTCAAGCCGTCTAGTCCCACGCATCTCTGGAAACAAGTGGCGGTCTTCTGACCCAACAGACGCATCATCTTGACCTTGTTCACCAGGTCGTCGATGCTGTGATGTATATGGGTGAACCTATTAATCTTCTCCCCCGTTAGATTAGACGTGGCGGTCATCTCCTTCTCGAACTCGGGGTGCTTCGCCAGCTCGTAAGTCATCGCAGCAGCGATGATATGAGGCTGGAACATGGGATAGTCAACCACGTTGTTGACTCTCTCGCCGAAGGCATAAACCTTGGGCTTCAGCTTCCTCAGGCTCTCTATGTACTCTTTACCAGATTTTATAGCCATGTTTCTCCTTTCCTTTCCCCTTCGTGGAGACACTTTGGGCGTTCAGCCGAACGCCCCTACAATTTGCACTTTGCAATAGGACTACTTCTTCTCAGTATAATCGTAAAAGCCCTTTCCAGTCTTCCTGCCCAGGTGTCCGGCACGAACCATCTGCCTCAATAATAGCGGCGGCCTGTATTTGGGGTCGCCATACTCTTTGTAAAGGCTATCCATAATGTAGAGCAGGGTATCCAATCCCACGAAGTCAGCTAGCTCCAGCGGCCCCATGGGGTGGTTCATACCCAGCTTCATACTCTTGTCTATATCCTGCGCGCTCGCACTGCCCTCAGCGTAGCAATATACTGCCTCGTTCATCAGAATACAGATAAGTCGGGTGGTGACGAAACCCGGCGTGTCTTTAGCGACGACCGTCGTCTTGCCCATCCTTGCCGCCAGTCCCTCTATGATCTTTACAGTGGCGTCGCTGGTGCTGTAACCTTTTACAATCTCCACAAGCTGCATCATCGGGACCGGATTGAAGAAATGCATGCCCACAAATCTATCGGGCCTCTTGGTAGCCGAAGCCATGTCCGTGATGCTCAGCCCCGAGGTATTGGAGGCGAAGATGACCCTGTCGGGGCACACCTTATCTATCCTTGCGTAGGCCTCCTTCTTAAGCGCCATGTTCTCGGGTATAGCCTCGATAACTACATCTACATCCTTCACCGAATCGAGCAAGTCCGTGGTCCCCTTGACTCGGGCCATAGCAGCGTCGGCTTCGGCTTGAATTATCTTTCCTTTATTTACGAAGCGCCCCAGATTCTGCTTGATGGTGTTCATCCCCTTCTCAACAAACTTGCTATCTATATCCTCCATATTAACCTTCAAGCCAACCTGGGCTGCCACCTGAGCGATGCCCGCGCCCATGATGCCCGCACCCAAGACTGCCACCTTTTTTACCTCCATCTAAAAAGACCTCCTGCTTTCATATTAGCTGGCAAAACCGGAGACAGTCAATGACATATATCACTTGATGAGGTTCGAACATGATTAGTTGCCTGAGGGTTTCTTGAGGCTTCTCTGCTTCTGCTCATTGTGGAGGCGTTCTCTAATATGGTGGAGCTGGGGGGGCTCGAACCCCCTACCTCTTGAATGCCATTCAAGCGCTCTCCCAAATGAGCTACAGCCCCACCTGTGTAATATGTTACTATAAAAATCTGAACGAAGCAACAGCTTTCAGCACTCAGCTATCAGCTTTCAGTTCCCCGTGCACCCCACCCTTCAGCGAGTTCAAGTTGCGCCATTCATCAATATAAAGTAAAATAAGCCATTGCATTTTTTACGCCTCGGGAGGGGTCATGGAGAAGTATCGCGCCGAGCAAATCCGTAACGTGGTCTTGCTATCCCATACCAACGCCGGAAAGACTACGCTCTGCGAGAACATGCTGTTCCAGGCTAAAGCAATCGGCAGATTGGGCAGAATAGAGGACGGCACTTCAACCTCAGACTACGAGCCCGAGGAGACCAAGCGCAAAATCAGCATCAACCTCTCCCTGCTGCCTCTGGAATGGAACAAGACCAAGATTAACCTTGTTGATACCCCGGGCTACTCCGACTTCGTTGGCGAAGTGAAGGCGGCGCTGCGAGCCGCCGACGGGGCGTTGATACTGGTATCCGCTGCCTCCGGCGTAGAGGTAGGAACCGAGCTGACCTGGAAGTATGCCGAGGACAGGGCACTCCCCAGAATCATGCTCGTGAATAAGATAGACCGCGAGAACTCGGATTTTTATAAGACGGTGGAGCAGATACAGGCTCAGTTCGGCAGAAAGTGCATACCCATACAGTTGCCGGTAGGCGCTGAGAGCAGCTTCGAGGGCGTGGTAGACCTCATCGCCGCCGACCCGGCGAAAGCGCCCCCCTCCCTCGCTGGCAAGGTAGCCCCCTTCCGTGAGAAGCTGGTGGAGGCGGTCGCTGAGACCGACGACAACCTCATCACCAAGTACCTCGAGGGAACCGAGCTAACCGAGGAGGAGGTCCGAAACGGACTGCGCTCAGCTACCATAGCTGGAAAGCTGGTGCCCATCCTGGCGGGCTCTGCTCTGCGCAACAAGGGCATCACAGAGCTTATGAACACTATTTGTGGCTATCTCCCCTCACCGAAGGACAGAGGCAAATTCAAAGCCAAGAACACTCAATCCCAACAGGAGGAAGAGTTCGAAGCCGACGAAGCAGCGCCTCTCGCTGCTCTGGTATTCAAGACCACCGCTGACCCCTACGTAGGCAAGCTCACCTATCTCAGAGTATTCAGCGGCGCCATAAACAGCGATTCCAGCGTCTGGAACTGCACCAGGAAGCGAGCCGAGCGCATCGGACAGCTTTACATGGTGCGGGGCAAAACCCAGGAGGCTGTTGCAAGAATAGGCGCTGGAGATATAGGCGCTGTAGCCAAGCTGGCAGAGACCGCTACCGGCGAAACACTCTGCAACAAGGACAAGCCACTGGTTCTGCCGCCTATCGAGTTCCCCTCGCCCACACTCAGCGCAGCCATCCATCCCAAGACCAAAGCAGACCTCGATAAGCTGGGTTCATCTCTGACCAGATTATGCGAAGAAGACCCCACGCTCGCCATACGCAAGGATGCCGATACTGCGGAAACCATACTCTCCGGCATGGGCGACTCGCACTTCGATGTTTCGGCTGAGAAGATGAAACGCAAGTTCGGCGTCGAGGTGAGAATCGAGCCTCCCAAGATACCGTATAGAGAGACAATCACCATGCCGGTAGAGGCAGAATATAAGCACAAGAAACAGACCGGCGGACATGGCCAGTATGGACATGTCTGGCTCAGGCTGGAGCCACTGCCTCGAGGCAGTGGCGCTGAGTTTGCTGCAAAGGTTGTAGGTGGCTCTGTGCCCAAGAACTATATCCCTGCTGTGGAAAAGGGAGTTAATGAGGGATTGAAGGAAGGTGTGTTAGCTGGTTACCCTCTGACCGACATCAAGGTAACGCTATTCGATGGCAGCTTTCACGCAGTAGATTCCTCAGAGATATCCTTCAAGATTGCCGCCTCTTATGCCTTGAAAAAAGGGTTCTCCGAGGGACAGCCTGTGCTGCTGGAGCCGATAATGAACGTCCACATCACCATCCCCGATAACTTCACCGGCGATGTCATGAGCGACCTTAATTCCAAGCGAGCCAGGGTATTAGGCATGTCTCCCGGCGGTGGTATCAACATTATAGATGCCCAGGTCCCGCTGGCAGAGATGCTCAGATACGCTACCGGTTTGAGAGCGATAACCCAGGGACGCGGCACATACACCATGGAGTACAGCCACTACGAGCACGTGCCCGCACACATCACCCAGAAGATAATTGAAGAATCGAAGAAGGAACCCGAGAAGGCTTAGCCTCGATTTAGCTTCTAGCAGTTGCTACAAACCTCTCCTGGCTTCCCCTCAAGCGAATCTTCGGGTTTTTTGGGCATAGCACAGCCCGAGATTAAACAATCCGCTTTTTCCCTCTGCTTTTTCGCCCGATATGCAGGGTTTTGGGTCAGCTTCGGCTGAACGTGATTTTGTCCCTCAAAAAAGGTACAACTCCAGTCTGGGTTTTGTTCACGTTCTTCTTTGGGGGAGAGTCAACATTTGCTCTACCCCGTGTATCCGCTGGTACTGACAGAAATAGTGAGGGGGACACCCCAATGACCCCAGTCCTTCTTTAGGAAGGACACACCGATATTAAGTTTGGGGATATGATAGAACATTAGTTCTTATGGTGTCAAGGGGAAATTCGAAATCCGAATTTCTAAATCCTAAACAATTTGGAAGAGGTCAAGTGTCAGCTTTGAGGGGGCGGCAACTAGAATTGAAAAATGCAAAGTGTAAATGTTAAATTGCAAAAGGGGAAAGGCGCGGTCAGCTATCAGCGGTCAATCGTTAGCGTGGGTGGAGCGTAGCGAAACCCACCGCCTGGTCTATGTTTGTG
>CAYHAX010000240.1:0-1796 GCA_964354695.1 uncultured Dehalococcoidia bacterium | reverse complement strand
GGGAGGCATAGCTTATTGCAGTCAGACGGGTATCGCTGCCGCGCAATGTCAGCCTCTGGGGGACCGGGCATATCCCATAAGCAAGATGGTTGACTTCGGAAACAAGTGCGATGTCAATGAGGTCGACGTACTGAATTACTTCGCAGACGACCCGCAGACCAGCGTGGTTGCCATGCATTTAGAGGATGTGAAGGATGGACGCGGTTTCATGGAGGCAGCTAAAAGACTGACCCCTCGCAAGCCGCTGATAATTCTCAAGACGGGGCGTAGCGAGGCTGGAGCCAGGGCATCGGCATCCCACACGGGGTCGCTAGCGGTGAGCGACCGAATCTACGACAATGCCTTAAAGCAGGTGGGGGCGATTCGTGTCAGCACCTGGCAGGAGTACTGGGACATACCCAAGGTATTCGCATACCAGCCGTTGCCCAAGGGCAACCGAATTGCTATCATCAGTCATAGCGGCGGGGCTGGGGTGGTGGCTGCTGATGCAGCGTCGGAAGCTGGATTGGCTGTAGCCAATTTCACATCCGCTACGCTAGACAAACTGGCTAAGCTGACTCCCAGGCTAGCCAGAAATCCCATTGACCTGGGGCCATCGCTGTCTGTGTCAGAGGACCCGTTTGTAATCCAGGAAGAGGTAATAGCTACGGCGCTAAATGATGATAATGTGGATTGTGCTACTATCGTTCTCTACGGGGGTGTGATGTCACCGACACAATTCACTGTGGAGATGTTCGACCGCTTGAAGCAGCGACTCTCGAAGCCGGTGACTATCTGGGTTTATGGGACCAGCTTGTCTTTGCTGGAGGAGATGTCGCGCCAGTTGGAGGAGCGCAGCCTGCCCACATATACTGACCTGGAAACTGCCGTCAAGGCGCTGGGGGCGCTTGTGCAGTACGCTGAGTTCAGGAGGGGACTGAATTTAAATCCTAAACTCTAAATCCGAAATCCTAAACAAATTCAAAATCCAAATCACTGAATTCAAAAGTTGGAAGCAATTGTTCAGGGTTTAGAAATCAAGATAGGAATTTCTGTAGGTAGGTAGCTTTAGGTGAACGATGAGTTGGATATTGGGCAATTCATAGCCCTGATAATACCTCTGGTTTTGGCGGAGCTAGGGCTTCTGGGTTTTGCTCTTTACGATTTGGTGAAGCGAAAGAAGGTCAAGGGTGGCAATAAGTGGGTGTGGGGGATAATCATAGTGCTGGTCAACTTGATAGGACCTATTCTATATCTCATACTGGGTCGTGAGGAGGAGTAAGCTCTTGCAGGCTATCAGGTGTCAGGGACTGAGCAAACGCTACGGAAGCATTGTGGCTCTGGATAGCCTCGACCTCAATGTCGAAGAAAGGGTAATCTTCGGTTTTCTGGGTCCCAACGGTGCGGGCAAGACCACGACCCTGAAGATTCTCACCGGCCTGGCAAAGCCTACAAGTGGCAGTGTTTGGGTGGCTGGCGAGAAGGTTGGTCCCGACTCGTTCGCCCTGCGGAGCAAGATAGGATACCTCCCCGAAGAACCTGCCTTTTATAACTGGATGACGGGCAGGGAGCACCTCGCTTATGTTGGGCAGCTTTTCGGTTTGCCTTCCGATGACATCGAGAGACGCTGCGATGAACTGCTGGAGCTGGTGGATTTGAGCCGAGATGCCTCGCGGCGAGTGGGCGGATACTCACGCGGGATGAGGCAGCGGCTGGGCATCGCCCAGGCGCTGATGAACAAGCCCGGCGTGCTCTTTCTGGACGAACCGTGCTCCGCCCTCGACCCGTTTGGCAGGGCGGAGGTTTTGCAGACTCTT
>CAYHAX010000239.1:0-11899 GCA_964354695.1 uncultured Dehalococcoidia bacterium | reverse complement strand
CAGGCCTGAAGGCCTTTTCGGGATAAGGTTCGAGGAAGAGAGAGGATGAATATACTGGCAGCTTACATTTCAAGGTCATACAAGCTGCTGAGAGGGGAAATATTTGTCCTACCCAGCAGGACAGTGGCTCTGCTCATTTGCATTCTTCTTCTTATATTCCCTGTCATTTCGCAAGAGCCGTTTATTCTCCGTGTATTTATTCTCGCCAGTATCTTCGCCATCTTCGCAGCGAGCTGGGACCTTCTCTCCGGTTTCACTGGACAGATTAACTTCGGACATGCACTATTCTTCGGAGTCGCCGCCTATACGGCAGCCCTGCTTAATTTGAACCTGGGATTAGCTCCCTGGGCGACAATTCCCATGGGTGCTATTGCTGCGGTTGTAGCAGGGTTGGTTGTGGGTATACCGTGTTTGAGATTGCGAGGTACATATCTAGCCTTTGCTACACTCGCGTTTCCCTTGATACTTATAGGCGTTGTATACGCCATTCCCAACATCACTCATGGCGAGCTAGGTATCTACGGCATAGACCCGCTGTCCGGGTCGAGAGTCGCTTCATACTATATCGCTATACCCTCTATGATTTTCCTGGGGTTTATCATGTGGAAGATATCCGATTCCAAGATTGGACTCCTTTTCCATGCCATAGGTGAGGACGAGGTCACTGCAAGAGCATCTGGAATAAACACGACCAAGTACAAGCTCCTTGCTTTCTGCTTAAGTGGGCTTTTTGCTGGAATCGCGGGGGGGCTGTACGCACACTTTGTCAAGGGAGTGGGACCATCGACATTAGAGCTTCTTCTGTCTTTTCAGGTGATTATATGGGCAGTTTTCGGGGGAATTGCAACTATCTACGGACCTATAGCCGGCGTCCTTATTCTATACCCACTCACCGAGTTTGTGCTGAAAAGATACCTCTCAGTGCTTTCTGAGGCAAAGATGCTCATCTTTGCCTTTGTCGTGCTTCTGGTGCTCCTCTTCATGCCCCAGGGACTTACTACCTGGTTACGCGATAAGACAGAAAAGATATGTCCCAGATGTAAGTTGCAGAATGTGGCCTGGCGCAGGAAATGCAGGGTGTGTACAGCAGAACTAGATTGACATAATATCTATAAGCCTAGGTATGTCTTTCTTATGGTTTCGTCCCGAAGTAATTCCTCGTCCGTTCCTTCAGCGATTACCCTTCCATGTGAAAGAACGTAATTTCTCGTGGCGAGTTTGAACGCAGAACTGACATCCTGCTCCACCAGCAATAAAGCGATGCCTGTCTCACGAATCTCTTTGATGCGCTGAAACAACTCGGCTTTCAACTTGGAGGAGAGACCAGTAGATGGTTCATCAATGCATAGTAGTTTAGGCCGCATCATAAGCGCTCGTCCGATGGCAAGCATCTGACGCTCTCCACCTGATAATGTCCCCGATATCTGGTTCCCCCGTTCCTTGAGCATTGGAAACAGCTTATACACCTGCTCCAGATTCTTCCTGGCCTCCTCTTTATCCTTGCTGAGATAGGCGCCAGCCCTCAGATTGTCCGTTACCGTCATCTCGGAAAACACTCGCGCTCTCTCAGGGCAATGTATCAAACCTCTTGCCACAATCTCATGTGCAGGCAGGCTATCTATCCTCTCCCCGTTAAAGTGTATAGAGCCTTCTATGGTTATATCTCCGGCTCGCATACCTCTCATCATCGCCTTTTCCCATCTCACCAGCCCTGTTACAGTGCGGAGCAATGTCGACTTGCCGGCGCCATTGGGACCAACCAGGCCGACCATCTCCCCTTCGCTGACGCCCATGCTGACGTCGTTGAGCAGCATGGCGGTAGCGTAGCAGACCCTCAGGTTCTTAACCTCGAGAAGCAAATCAGCAAACCACCTTTCCTATGCAGGCTTCGACTACCCTCTCGTTTTTGATTATCTCCTCAGGTTTGCCATCGGCTATCAGTTCACCGAAGTCGAGCACTATAACACGATCGACTATTTTCATGAGCTCTGCCAGCTTGTGTTCGATGATAATCATGGCGGGACCCTCGCTGTGTAATCTGCCGAACCTGCCCCCTTTGTGCAGCCTCCTTATAGATTTCGCCAGTAGCTCGGTCTCGGCGGGATTCAGTCCGCTGAACGGCTCGTCCAGCAGGAGCAGCTCGGGGTCGGTAGCGATGGCACGGGCTACCTCCAGGCGCCTCAGGTCACCGTGCGACAGACAAGAGGCTGGCTCACGGGCTAGGTCAGAAATGCCCACAAACTCCAGCGCATCCAGCGCTTTGGCTTCGACTGTTTTCACCCACTCACCCCGCTTCATAGCTCTGGGGGAAAGGCAAGCCACCATCACATTGGCAATGATGGGCAACCGACGGAATGGTCTGGTGACCTGGAATGTTCCTGCTATTCCCTGGTCTACAATCGACCACGGTTTAGCTCTGGTGATATCCTTTCCCTTGAACCGCACCTTGCCGGAATCAGACTTCAATATCCCCGTTATCAGGCGCAGCACTGTGGTCTTCCCCGCCCCATTCGGTCCTATCAGACCAATTACCTCATCTCTGCTCATCTGGAAGCTGACATTGTTGACGGCGGTCAAGCCGCCGAAGCGTTTGGTCAGATTCTCTATCTCGAGAAAGGATGAGGGCATCCTACTTTTACTCCAGCTCCTCTCTTAATTCCCTGTGAGATACCTTGCCTACATCGGTTTTGGGAAGCTCGCCCCTGAACTCTACAATCTTGGGTACCTTGTAATGGGCCAGATTTTCGGCGCAGAACTTGATTATCTCCTCCTCTGATATTTTCCCCCTCGCCTCGGGCTGAAGAACAACAATAGCCTTGATTAGCTGGCCAACCGTGGGGTCAGGTACTCCGAGGACTCCTGCTGCTTTAATCTTAGGGTGCTGGTGCAAGACTTCCTCTATCTCGCGAGCGAAGACCGAATAACCCTTATACTTAATCATGTCCTTCTTCCTGTCGTAGAAGAAGAAGTAGCCCTCGTCATCCATCTTGACCAGGTCGCCGGTCTTGAGCCATATCCTGCCATCCAGCTCTATCAGGCTCTCCTGCGTATCCTTAGGTCTCTTCCAGTAGCCTTTCATGATATTGGGACCGTTAAGTATCATCTCACCAATCTCTCCGGGTGGGATAAATTCATTTGTTTCATGGTTAACCACCGCCGCTATTATGTTGGGCAGGGGCACACCGAATGAGCCAATTTTCGACCTTCCCATTGGATTAAGGTGGGATACAGCGCTGCACTCGGTCAAACCATACCCCTCCTGAATCTTGGAACCTGTTCTTCTCTCCCAGTCCTTAACCGTTGACTCATGAAGGGTATCCGCGCCGCTGGTGATTATCTTCAGGCTCTTCCAGTTAAATCTGCCTGTCTTATCGTAATCCTTCAAAAACTGATATGCGGTGGGCACACTGAAGAATGTGGTCGCCTTATACCTGTCCATGGAATCCAGTACCTCATCGAGGTCAGGTGTGGTGAACAGAACAAGGGTTGCACCCATGGTCAAGCCGTTCAACATGACTACCACCTGCCCGTATATATGGTAGAAAGGTAGTAGAGCTGGAATAACCTCCTTACCCTGCTCGAGTGTGGGCATGAAAGCCAGACACTGCATCTGACAGGCTAGCAGATTGCGGTGTGTCAACACGGCACCCTTGGGCAGTCCTGTGGTCCCGCCGGTATAAGGCAGCGCGGCTATATCCTCTCTGGCGTCGAATTCGACTTTCGGGGGTTGGGGCGGATATGTCTTTAGCAGCTTCTGGAAAGAATGATATCCCATGCTCTCAATAGCCTTGGAAGAAAGCGCCTCCGTCTTGCCGTATCTGCCCAGAACACTCTTTCCCACGAGCTTCTTCGACATAGGCAAATAATCTGAGATGTCGGTTATAATAACATTCTTGAGCTTCACACCCGCTCTTTCAACATTGTCATAGAGAAAATCCTGGCAAACGATGGATTCCGCTCCACTATCCTCAATCTGATGTTTAACCTCGATGCTGGTGTAAACAGGGCTGATTGGGGTTAGCGTGGCCCCTGCTTTAAGCGCACCGAAATAGGCAATGATGTACTGAGGACTGTTTAATAGATAGATAGCAAGTTTATCTCCCTTGCCAATTCCCAATCCATGAAGAGCGCTTGCGAATCTATCAACCTCTTCCTTCAGTTTTCCGTAGCTTATCTTGTTGCCATAGAATATTATGGCGTCCTTGCCTGAGTATTTGCCGGCTACTTCGTCGAAGATTTCAGGCAAGGACTTATCCGGGATTTCTATAGTCTGAGGAACTCCAGTGGGATAGAACTTCAGCCAGGGTTTCTCGTAGTATCTAGCCTTTGCCTCCATCGAACCTCCCCTCCATTTTGTCTCAGTAGACGAAACAATACTGTGCAGAGAAAGACTTGTCAAGCGAAGCCATAAAGGATAGCGTATGTGAGTATATTATACACTATGTGAGTAAATCGCAACCAGGCTTTCTCGCCCTTCGGGTTTTGTGTAAGGTTGATGAGACGAGGTAAAGGTTATAAAATCTCTGTGGCTTGTGACTTTCGGTTAGCAGAGGAAACATTGAATACGAAAGCAGACCTTATCCTGTTTAATGCCAAGGTGCTGACCATGAACCGCCGCAAGCCTGTGGCTGAGCTGGTGGCGGTGCAGGATGGCAGGATTGTCCGGGTTGGCTCAAATGATGACCTCGACATATTCAGGGGTAGGCGCATAGACTGCGAAGGCAAGACGGTCATCCCGGGCTTCAACGATGCCCATATCCACATAATGGCTTATGCCTCGAATCTGCTCAGCATAGATTGCAGCCCTGCCTCTGTTGAATCGATTTCGGATATTCAGAAGAAGATAAAGCGACATGCGGAGCGCCCCCCTGGGGGCACCTGGATAAAGGGCGTTGGCTACAACGAGTTCTATCTCGCCGAGCGACGCCATCCCACGCGCAGCGACCTCGATCAGGCAGTGCCTCATCATCCCGTGAGGCTGACGCATCGCTCCCTGCACGCCTGCGTGCTCAACAGCCTGGCGCTTTCACTTGCTGGAATCACTATAGAGACGCCTGACCCGCCGGGCGGACTCATCGACCGCGAGCTGGAGACAGGGAAGCCCAGCGGGCTGCTCTATGGCATGAACTCATATATCAACGAACAGGTGATACCGCCCTCTAGCGAAAAGGAATCGAGGCGCGGTATAAGGCTTGTTAACCAGAGCCTTCTCTCCTCTGGCATCACTTCGGTAACCGACGCTACTGTGAGAAACGGCTTCGAGCAATGGCAGGCATTTAGAGAGTTCAAGGAGAGAGGTGATCTCGTGCCCAGGGTCGACATGATGTTTGGGGCGCATGCTCTGGCTGAGTTCAATGAGCGCGGGCTTCATTATGGCTATGGTGACAGCGAGCTGAGACTGGGCGCGGTGAAGTTTGCCCTGGATGAGGTCTCGGGAGAGCTCAATCCATCACAGAAAGAACTGAATGAAGGCGTCCTCAAAGCGCACAGGGCTGGTTTTCAGGTAGCGATACACGCAGTTGAAGAGGGCACGGTGCGGGCGGCTGCTATAGCTTTAGAGCACTGCCTGTTTCGTGTTTCGAAGGATAACCGACGCCATCGCTTGGAGCACTGCTCGGTGTGTCCGCCGGGGTTGCTGCGGCGTTTGAAGGCTGTGGGAGCCGTGGTGGTCACACAACCCGCTTTTATCTACTACAGCGGCGACAGGTATTTGAGCGATGTCCCCGATGAGCAGCTTCCCTGGCTGTACCGTACCGGGTCGTTTTTGAGAAACGGGCTCAAGCCTGCGGCTAGCTCCGATTGTCCTGTGGCGCCTTGCAACCCCCTGGTGGGAATCTATGCTGCGGTAACGAGGAAAACTGAGAGTGGTCAGGTTCTTCTGCCAAAGCAGGCTGTCTCTGTTGAGGAGGCGCTGCGGTTATATACGCTCGCTGGAGCCTATGTCTCCTTCGAGGAGTGCTTGAAAGGAAGCATCGAGGAGGGGAAGCTGGCTGACCTGGTGGTGTTGAGCGCTGACCCCACCGGGGTTGCGCCTGAGGAGATAAAAGAGATACGGGTCGAGAAGACCATCGTCGGTGGCAAGGTCGTCTGGGAAAGGTAGCCTCTACTGCAAGGTTCTGGCAAGCACCATGTCGATGATATAAAGCAGGATGATAGCCACTATTGGAGTTATATCTACCATACCTATGTTGGGGATGATTCTATGTAGTGGCTTTAGAATGGGCTCGGTTATCTGGTGGAAGACATGATAGAACGTAATGACAACACTGTTTCTGGTATACATTATGAACCAGGATAGTATAACCCTGACGAAGATACAAAAGGACAGTACCTCCAGAAATATCCTGATGATTGGAACTGCTGTACTCATTTGCTGCCCAGACCTCCAAGTACGTGTACTTTCTCGTAAGCGGCGATGATTGCCTGAGCCAGGATGCCTCGAATTCCCGCCTTCTCCAGACAGAGCAAACCCTCAGCAGTGGTCCCCCCGGGCGATGTGACCATATTCTTCAGTTCAGCAGGATGTTTGCCGGTGTCGCGCACCATGTGCGCAGAGCCGAGCAGGGTTTGGGTGACCAGTTCCTCCGCAAGCTTGCGGTGAAGCCCGATATGCACTGCGGCGTCGGTAAGCGCCTCCGTAATCAGGAAGATATAAGCGGGGCCACTGCCGCTTATGGCTGTAGCCATGTCTATATACTTCTCGTCAGCTACATAAATCTCCTTGCCCATCGCCGCTAAAATGGATTGAGCTGTCTCCTTTTGCACCTGAGTCACTGCGCTGGTGCCCGTCCAGACGCTCATTCCCTGCCCAATCTGCGCGGGAGTATTGGGCATCACGCGCACCACTGCCTCGTGTTTTAACCCCTTGCTGATAGTCTCAATGGTGGCTCCTGCGACAATGGAGAGCACCAGATGCCCTTCTTTTAGCTCGCCTTTGAGGTCGCTCATCACCCTGGCTATCATCTGAGGCTTGATGGACAGCACCACGAGGTCGCAGCCCTTGACGGCGCTACGGCAATCGGGGGTGCAATGTACCTTGTACTTCTTGCTTATGGCGGAGAGACGCGCCGGGGCGACATCGCAAGCAACTATGGAGCCTCTATCTGCCACCTTCTTTCTAAGGATAGCGGCTATCATCGCCTCGCCCATTACTCCAGCGCCGATAAATGCTATCTTCATAACTTCTTCCTCAATTGTTATTCCGCTCGCCCTGAGCCTGTCTAACACGCCGTTCGTGGTGAGCCTGTCGAACCATGAGCGGCAGCATCAGCCCCTCTCGCCGAAGATGGCTCGTCCCAGCCTCACCAGCGTGGCGCCCTCCTCGATGGCTACCTCGAAGTCATCGCTCATCCCCATCGAGATGTGCTTCAGCCCCAGGGCATCCTTCAGTTGCTTAAGCTGGCGGAATATGGGTCGTACTTCCTCAGCATCTTTAACCAGTGGCGCGATGGTCATCAGCCCCTGTATCTCCAGATTGGGCAGCCTCCCGATTTGTCTCACCGCCTCGGCGACCTCAGATAGGGCGAAGCCGCCCTTGGTCTCCTCGGCGGCGACATTCACCTGGATGAGGACAGGCAGCTTCTTTGGGCTGGGGTTGTTAAGGGTCTCCGCCAGCTTGAACGAATCAACGCTATGGATTATATCAAAAATACCTGCCGCTGTCTTTGCCTTGTTGGTCTGCAGGTGACCTATCAGGTGCCAGGTTATCTGCGGCTTCAGGTGGTGAAGCTGCTCAATCTTGGGCTTAGACTCCTGCACCCTGCTCTCCCCGAAATGCCTTAAGCCCGCATTGAAGGCAGCCTCAACGGCGGAGGCATCCACAGTCTTGCTCACCGCGACCAGCGTAACCTCATCGGCCGAACGCTTCCCGCGCTCACAAGCCCTGGCGATGCGCTGTTGCAAGTCACGAATGTTTTGTTCAATATTCATGTTTTATTACTATAGGGTAGGCTGGAGCATCCGCTCCAGCCTACCCTAAAAGACCTAGCACACCCCACACTTACGGCATTCCACGGGTGGGCAGGGTGGGGTCTCGATGCCATAGCGTGCTTTGTCTAGCTCGCCTCTAAGATAATCTATTTTGATGCCTGAGTCCAGTACAGACCAGGGCAATACTTCGTCGGATGGTATTTCGCGGTGTATGTAGGAATCTGCTTTAAGGTTGCAGTCTTGCATAGCTCTGCGCCAGGCGGCGAGCGAGTTCTGTGGCATTCTGGATAAAACGTCTCCCAGTCTGGCATCGCCTCGCGCTAACACGCCCTGAACCAGGCTCCAGCCTACGCTATCGGTTCTGACATCGATGCCGCTTTTGGCGAGTCTGTTCTTAATCCGGTTCATGCGCCCGGCGAGCACCTCCTCTGGAGCCATCGGCAGCCATTGGAAGGGCGTGCCTGCCTTGGGCACGAACGGCTCTACTGTGATGGCAAGGCGCGTCACCGTACCCTCAACGCGCTGTTTCAGGGCAAGGGTGAGTTTCGTTATCTCGTCTATATCCGCGTCGGTCTCGTGAGGCAGACCAATCATGTAGTAGAGCTTGACTTGTCTTATGCCAAGCTGTGCAATCCTGTCCACCGCCTCCACTATGTCGCTCTCGATTACGCATTTGTTGATGATGCGGCGCAGCTTCTCGGAGCCTGCCTCCGGCGCCAGGGTTACTGTCTGCGCCCCGCTTTTCGCCAGCGCTCTGAGAAGCGCCTGGGAGGAGGGCCGAACCCTCAGCGAGCTAACTGATATCTCAGCGTTCAGGCGGTGCAGCCAGTGGGCAAGCTCGCCAATCTCGGGATGGTCCGATACCGCCGCTGCCAGAAGACCTATCCTGTTTGTGTATCTCAAGCCGTTTTCAGCCTGTTTAATCAGGCTGTGCAGAGGGCGAAAGCGGAAGGGGCGGAAGTTGTAGCCGGCGAGACAGAAGCGGCAGCCCCAGCCGCAGCCCCGCGCTATCTCGATTAGGTACATGTTTGAGAACTCGGTGTCCGGCGTAAGTATTACGGAGGTGGTGGCTACGGAATCGAGTTCAGCCAGCCACTGGCGCTTGACTGGCTTAACATCGTAAACCGCAGGCACGTAAACCCCGGGCAGCGAAGCCAGTTTCTTGAGCAAGTCAGCTTTCTCGTCCTCAATCCCTTCGCTCAAGACTTCGATAAACCTGGGCAGGATAGCCTCACCCTCGCCGATGGCGAAGCAGTCGAAGAATGAAGATAAAGGCATGGGGTTGGCGGTAACGCAGGGACCGCCTGCGATTACCAGGGGATGGCGGTCGTCCCGTTCTGAGGCTAGGAGCGGGATGCCGCTGGCTTTGAGTACCTGAACCACGTTGAAGTAGTCCAGCTCGTAGGATAGGGAGAAGGCGAGGACATCGAAGTCGGGGAAGGGGCGCTGTGATTCCAGGCTGAGAGGTTGTTCGGGTTTACGTTTTTGAGGTTCCCAGAAGACACGTTCACAGACTATGTTACTGTAACTGTTCAGTTTGCCGTATACGGTCTGGAAGCCGAGGCTGGACATCCCCAGATAGTAGGAGTTGGGATAGACCAAGGCAATGTGAATCTTTCCGCCCCAGTCCTTGCAGACAGTGCCCCGCTCTCTTCCGAGCTTTTGCCTGGCTTCCTTTACCGCTTCCCATGACATGAATCAACCCACAGACGTTCGCAAAACCCCTTCAATTTCTGCCAGGAAATTCTAAATCCTAATTTCTAAATTCTAAACAATGTCAAATGTTCCAAATTCAAGTGCTCCACAATCCTGTGTTTTGCGATTTAGATTCCGTATTTGTTTAGGAGTTCGGATTTAGAGTTTAGGGTTTAGCGCAGAGGGACTCTGCCCCCTCTGCACTCCCCTTGCTAGCACTTCGTATAACCGCAGGCAGGGCAGATGAGGCAGCCCTCCTGGTAAACCAGCAAACTGGCGCACTCAGGACACTGTCCTGCCAGGTTCCTGATGCCAGCCACGACCTCAGCCTTGGGATTCTCCTTAACAGCAGCAGCACCCTTGGGCTTATGTTCGGCTGTGCCTACGCTGTTGTTCTTGTGCCTCTCCAGCACGCCGGCTATGGCGTCGGCGCAGGAAAGAATGGCGTGTCCCTTGTCCCAGGCGATGGAAGGACACCTGATTCCTTTCAACTGCTTGATGATGGAATCCAAATCTACGCCTGACCTCAGCGCCACGGAGATAAGCCTGCCGATGGCCTCGAGCTGGGCTGAGGCACAGCCGCCCGTCTTGCCCAGGGTGCAGAATAACTCGTACAATGTACCCTGCTCGTCGGTGTTCACCGTAACGTAGAGGTTGCCGCAGCCGGTAGGAACCTTCTCGGTGAATCCTCTGATGATAGTTGGTCTGTCCCTGGGGACAAGCTTTTCTTCCTTCTCCTCAGCCTTTGCCTGCTCAGCTTTATTGAGGCTCAGCACCTGCCTCTCGCGGCTCATGTCCCTGTAAATCGTTATCCCCTTGCAGCCCTCCTTGTATGCCAGCATATAGACCCTGGCTACATCCTCTTTGGTGGCGTTGTGGGGGAAGTTCACAGTCTTGGAGACGGCGTTATCCGTGTATTTCTGGAAGGCTGCCTGCATCCTGACATGCCACTCGGGGGTGATATCGTGGGCGGTGACGAACAGCCTCTTCGTCTTCTTGGGGACGCCCTCCACGTCCTTCAGGTTGCCTTTCTGAGCTACCTCCTGGGCTAGCGCTTCGGTGTAGAGCCCTTCCTTCTTGGCTACCTCTTCGAACAGGGGATTGACCTCGGCAAGCTGCGTGCCCTCGAGAATGGTGCGGGTATAGCTCAGGGCAAAGAGAGGCTCAATGCCGCTAGAGCAGCCAGCGATTATGCTCAGGGTGCCTGTGGGGGCGATGGTGGTTCTGGTGGCGTTCCTCACGCGTGGTCCGCCGTGCTTGTCGTAGGTGCTGCCCTCGAAAGCGGGGAACACGCCTCTCTCTTTTGCAAGCTCAACTGATTCCTCGGTAGCCTTATCGCTGATGAACTTCATCAGGCGCTCGGAAGCCTCCAGAGCCTCCACGGAATCGTGGGGTATCCCCAGCATGATGAGCAGGTCGGCGAAGCCCATCACGCCCAGACCTATCTTCCTGGTGGTCTTGGTCATCTCGCCTATCTTGGGTATAGGGAACTTATTGACATCTATCACGTTGTCCAGGAAGCGGACAGCCATCCTCACCGCTTTCTCTAACTTTACATAATCTATAACAACGGAGCCATCTTTAGGGGTTACCATCTTGGAAACATTTATAGACCCCAGGTTGCAGGACTCGTAGGGCAGAAGCGGCTGCTCGCCGCAGGGATTGGTGCTCTCGACCATGCCCAGCTTTGGAGTGGGGTTATCCCTGTTCACGCGGTCGAGGAACACGATGCCGGGGTCTCCGTTCTTCCACGCCATCTCCACAATCTGGTCGAACACCTCTTTGGCGTTGAGCTTCTTGAACAACTGCTTTGTTCTGGGGTTCACCAGGTCGAAGTCACTGCCGTTCTCCACCGATTTCATGAACTTCTCGGATATCGCCACCGAGATATTGAAGTTGGTGAGGGTGGTGTTGTCCTCCTTGGCTCTGATGAACTTCAGGATGTCGGGGTGGTCGACATTGAGTATAGCCATGTTGGCACCGCGGCGCTTGCCACCCTGCTTTATGACGTCGGTGGCAGCGTCGAAGGCTTTCATGAACGACACGGGTCCGCTGGCAACACCGCCGGTGGAGCCCACCCGGTCGCCTTCGGGGCGCAGGCGGGAGAAGGAGAAGCCGGTGCCGCCCCCGCTCTTATGGATGAGCGCGGTGTACTTCAGGGTATCGAAGATGGAACTCATAGAGTCATCAATGGGCAACACGAAACATGCGGAGAGCTGTCCTAACTCGCGTCCTGCATTCATCAGGGTGGGCGAGTTGGGCAGGAACTCCATGT
>CAYHAX010000238.1:0-3045 GCA_964354695.1 uncultured Dehalococcoidia bacterium | reverse complement strand
CCACCCGAGAAGACGCCCCATTTCCTTCGCAACTGAGTCCAAAGCGTCTAATCCCTGACATGGTTCAAGCCCCACAGCGCTGCGGCGCAGCAGGAAATCCTCTACGGTCAATGCTGCTTCGTATTCCACAGCGTGCTGCACCTCGACCAAGATATCTTGGCAGTGTGGACAGAGTCGATGTGTTCCCTCAGGATTCCGGTTCAACAGGTCCAGTACCTGAGAATATCGTGACCCGTAGAGAGCAGAGAGATGTGCCACTGTTTCAACCGCAAGCCCCCGTTCATTTGCAGCTTGCTGAATCATCTGTTTCGATACAGTCGGAGCTCCTGGCAAAGGAACCTGGGCTGTTGTGCTTATCGCTTTCGCACAGAGTTTTTTGCATACTAAATCTACGGTCTGCTCAGCCACAGCGCGGTATGCGGTTATCTTACCACCCAGCACAGATACGAAACCACGCACACCGTCCCCTATCTCGTGGTCAAAAAGCTTATGATTTCTGGAGACATTCCCTGGCTTCCTGGTGCCTGAGTAGGCTAAAGCCCGGAGCCCGGCTGATGTGTAGAAAATATCGCCTGGGTTAACACCGGGAAAGATTCGCTTAACCTCTGTTAACAAATAGGCTACATCCCGGGCTTCAGCCTCAACTGTATCCAAGTCACCAGTATAGTCGGTATCTGTTGTCCCGATTAGTGAGTACCCCTGCCAGGGAATTACGAAAAAAAGACGACCATCTACGAGCGCAAACAATACAACAGCATTACCTGAAATACGCTTCGTGAGGAGATGAATCCCCTTAGTCCTGCGTATCAGGGGTCTCGAGCCTTTCCCTAACATATTGCGTACGGAGTCCACCCAGTGCCCGGTGGCGTTAATTACGAAACGTGCCTTAATCTGGTAAGTTTCACTAGATATCATGTCCTGGACCTTAACTCCGGATACACTATTTCCGTCTCTCAACAGCCCTACGACTTTAGCGTGGTTTAAGATAGCCGCCCCATGTTCTGCAGCGGATAGCGCGTTTTCAACACAAAGACGCTCGACATAAGGCGATTTGCAGTCGTAATAGATATAGGAGCCTAATAATCCCTTTGTCTCAAGTCCCGGTTCTAACTCCAGTGTTTCACTGCGGGACAGCTTCTGGTGCGAGGGAAGGCTCTTACGAAAGAAGAGGAGGTCGTAGAGCTGCAAGCCAAATGGCAGAACTACCCTCTGCAAAGTCCTCTCACTGGAAATCGGGATGATGAAAGCTTGAGAATGAACTAGATGAGGAGCAATATCGAGAAGAATCTCCCTTTCCCTCAAGTCCTGACGCACCAGACCTAACTCGAGCTGCTTCAAGTAACGCAACCCCCCGTGAATCAAGCGGGAGGAGCGAGAGGTTGTCCCATAGGCAAAATCCTCCTTGTCCAGAAGCAGCGTCCGCAATCCTCTGAGGGCGGCATCACGAGCAATCCCTACACCTATGATGCCTCCTCCAATAACGATTAGATCAAAGGTCTCAGCTGCAACCGCATCGAAATCCCTCTTCACCCCGCTTATTTTTGCGTCAGCCATCTTTTGGACCTCCGCACGGCTCTGTGCCAGCCCTGATAGAGTTCTCGTCGCTTTTCCGGCTCGACATTTGGCACGAAGAACCGCTCCACCTCCCGAAGTGAGGCGACCTCTGCGCGGTCTTTCCAATATCCAACTGCCAGTCCTGCGAGATACGCTGCCCCCAGGGCTGTGGTCTCTACATATCGAGGGCGAGATATCCTCACATTAAGCATATCGGAATGAAATTGGGCAAGAAAGTTGTTAGCAGCAGCGCCCCCATCTAATCGCATCTCTTTTATGTGCAATCTTGAATCAGTTGCCATCGCTTTTACCACGTCGCATACCTGATAGGCTATAGACTCCAGTGCCGCTCTTACTAGATGAGACTTGCGCGTCCCCCTGGTCAATCCTACGATTGTACCTCTCGCGTACATATCCCAATGAGGTGCGCCGAGTCCCACGAATGCGGGCACAAAGTAAACTCCCGCCGTATCCTCCACTTCAGTTGCTAATCGCTCCGACTCTGCAGCATTGACAATTAACCCCAGTCCATCCCGTAGCCATTGCACAACAGCACCTGCAATGAATACGCTGCCTTCCAGAGCATACTCCACACCGTCTTTGGCATCCCAGGCTATCGTCGTTATCAAGCCGTGTTTCGACTCCACAGGCTTCCTTCCCGTATTCATCAGCACGAACGCGCCAGTGCCCAAGGTGGTTTTAGCCATGCCAGGTTCGAAACATGCCTGACCAAAAAGGGCTGCCTGCTGGTCACCTGCGACACCAGCGACCGGAATGCCGCTCCTGGTATAGCCAAACACGCTGCTGGAAGGTCGCACCGCGGGCAGCATAGCTCTTGGTATCCTGAATAACTTGAGCAAGTCTTTGTCCCAATCCAGCGAATGGAGGTTGAAGAGCATTGTTCGCGAAGCATTAGAGACATCGGTGGCATGAACTTTGCCACCGGTAAGCTTCCAGACAAGCCAGGTGTCAACATTGGCAAAAAGAACCTTGCCCCTTTCAGCGAGCGAACGGATTCCGTCCATATTGTTTAGCATCCACTCTATCTTAGTCGCAGAAAAATATGCATCAGTTACCAAGCCTGTCTTGGAGCGAACGATTTCTTCAAGACCCTGGCTCCTGAGTTCCTCGCATCTAGCCGCTGTGCGGCGGCATTGCCACACCACAGCGGGGCAAATTGCTTTGCCTGTCGCTTTGTCTATCAGAATCGTCGTCTCGCGCTGGTTTGCTATACCAATGGCTGCGATTTGCGATTCTTCCACCTCGGCTTGGCTTTTCGCTCCTTCTATGGCTTTAAGCGTTTTTTGCCATATGTCTTCGGCGTCTTGCTCCACCCAACCCGGTTGTGGGTAGCACTGGTTGATTTCGGCATAGCCACGCCCACACACATTGCCACGCCGGTCAACTACAAGCGCTGTGGTCCCCGAGGTGCCCTGGTCCACAGAGAGTATATATTGCTCTGTCATCCGTTATACAGTATCCCCCCGATGC